>DUKK01000028.1 GCA_013329355.1 Candidatus Poseidoniaceae archaeon
CATAACTGGAACAGTCAGCAGTGGGTTGGGTAGGGCGCACATATTTATGGCGCAAAAACACTATCAAGACCAGTTCCAAAGCCTGTTAGGAACTTCTGTATGGCCCGGAACTCTTAATCTAAATGTGTCCGATGATGACCTGAGAAGTTACATTGCACTTCGATTAAAATCTGGAATCGATACTTTAGATGCATCGAGCGAATTGATTGAACAAGCTAGGTCAATCGACATAAGTAGTTTTGATGCGCACAGGGTCAGGGGTTTTCTCAGAGATGGCGTCTCATTTGGCGGCGCTACCGCTTTCAAAGCCGAGTTTACTTTTGGCGAAAGCAGTGTAGAATGCGCAGTATTGATTCCAGACCTGACTCGTCATTATGACGTGGTTGAGATTATTTCAGCGAAGTTTCTACGAGAGCATTTCTCCTTGGTAGATGGAGATAATGTAACAATTAAGTTATCATGATTTGTGCGGTATATGGGGTAACTTCCCAATCTTTGACCACTCGTGAAAAATCAATGACTCCATCTCCAACTTGCAGCCCGCTTCCCAACGACCCATCATTGTCCTTTCTGGGAAATCAACGCTTGGAGGTGGGGTAAAGGAAACGCAGGAATCTCCGCTCTCCGGGTGATGGAAATCTGGCCAAATCACGTCCCAAAGAATTAACCACTCTGGTGGGGCGACACCAAAGTCGACGGATATTTCGGGCCGTCTAATCGCCTCGATAATTTGATGTTGAGTTAATTCGCCAGTCGACAGACCATAGAGTGCCATGGCGGTTCTTCTAACCTGGTTCCACAAGAACGCCTCGCCAATAATTTCGAACCCAACAACGCGCCCATTGACTCTCCAAGGGCTACAATGAAAGATCTTCCGGATTGGATTTTTACCTTCCTCGAGTTTGGCGAAATTAGTCGCATCGTAGCTACCAACAAACAGGTCAAGCCAGTCTTGGAAAACCTCACCCGGATACTGCCATCCTTGAATACCTTCTAAGCGATATTTGTATATCCGTCGGGAAGCCAGTCTCGGATTCCAATCATCTGGAACTTCATACACGTTCAGAAACGCTATCTCATCTGGCAAACGGTCATCGACTGCCCTAATCATCTTACGATGATTTAACGATTCCCATAATGATCTATCGAGAGTGACAACACCTCCGTTTCGCCTAACGTTAACACCCGCATCGGTGCGGCTTGAGAGCACTAAATTATGGCCAGATTCTTTCTTCATCCAGTTCAATTTAGTAAACGCTTTGATTAATTCACCCTGAACTGTTCTTACATCAGGTTGTATTTGGCTTCCATGAAAATGTCTGCCGATATACCCGATAGTAAAAGCGAGGCGAACTCGCTCTGACATCATACCACTTATTCCTCTAAAAGGAGGGCTGAGGCTTCTTCTGGTGAATAGCCAAGTCCGCCAACTGACCACTTAATGGCTGACTTTAACCACGGCATTATTTGAGGATTTGATTTTGTCGGGTCAACAACCTCGATAGCGTCTACAAGGTTACGAGCCGCCATGTATAGTCTGTCATCAACTGGGATATCAGCCAGCTCCAATCGGCGAGCATATCTTTCATACTCCTTGATTGCTTGCGGAATTCTGCGACACTCTAGCGCAAAATCTGCAAAGTCAACAATATATTCATCATTTTCCTCGTCAAGGTTCATGGCTTTTTTGTAGGCCATCATAATCTTTCCACCTGGAATGATATCCTCCTGAGCCTCGACATTTAGCATGTTGGCAAATTCTGCATAAGTGTGATGGACCGCTGCTATGTCCTTGTTTGATTTGCACATATCATCCAACATCTGCACTGCGCCTTCTAGGTCGCCTTCGGCAAATTTTTCAATCGCTGGTTGTAGAATTTCATCACTCATTTTAGCAACTCCTCTGATTTTGGCGGGGAGGTCTCGGTTATTGAATGACTCGCTTGAAATTATTCGCTACCATTACCCGATATTGTTTCTTTAAGGTCGCTCAGAAGATTTGATTGGCTGTGCTTTTTGTGCATCTCGTTAAGTAGCATCTTACACTTATCCCAATCTCTAATCGAGTAAAAACAGTGCTTAGGGTCTGGTCGAACAGTTCTAATCGTCCTTTGATAGGTTAGAATACCAACAAATGACCGCAGGATTGATTTCTTGGCTGCTTCAGTTGGTGTATCGTCGGCACTGTCTGCCGAACCGGGCATACTAACTGCACCGGCTGCACCCATTGATTCATCGACTATACCAACGCCTGAATCGGTAAGTATCGAAACCGTAGCATAACCGAAAATAGTACCAATTGGTGTTCTTTCAACTATTACTTCAGAAATTCGGTCAAATAGTATCCTTCGATGGGAACGGGAAAGCAAAAAACTGTGCTCGAAAATTACTGCATCCGAGGTGATTGCGTAATGGAAACTGTTTTGATAATAAAGCGTCATAACAGCAAATACGCTTGCATAGATGATGCCAAATATAGTATAATTATAATCGAAATTGAAGTTGCCACCGATTGGTTCGTCCAAAAAGAAAGTTGCTCTCTCGGCAACTTTATCGATTTGGATGATGAGCGGCGAGAAGGATACTACCAGTAGGAAAAGCGATATCCAGCGACCTGATGTAGAGGTATTTAGTAATCGATTGAACCAAGTGATGATGAGCATTACGACGGTAAAGCTGAATAATTCTGAAAAGCCCATAAATGATAGCGTAATGTCCAATAAAAAGTTTTCACTCTGGAGATTATCAACCCTAGCGAACAATAGATGAACACCCAGAACTAGTAATGCCAGTGCATACATTCCAACAAATGCGAATGTGCTGGGTTTTTTTGTCAGATGAATTTCCTCACCCGGTATTAAGCGAAATTTCTTGGCTAAACTTTCGGCGTTTTTCGACTCGAGTTCTTCACCAGCCGTCAAATCCTGAGTTGACTCTTCATCGCTCATCTATGCCCCTCTTGTATATCTTTAGGGTCTTATCCCAAATGAATGTTACCCCGTGTAGTGGTAAATCAGTGCAAAATACCCCACGAATGCTCAGCATTGCCACGTATCCATTCATAGTCAGCAACACTGCGATTTCCGGTTGCATCCACAATCAATAAATCTACAACTTTAAGCGGATACTCATTATAGGTAAAATTCGAGACAAGACCACCAATTGTTGGCTGCTCAAAGGCCCAGTGAGCGCGGTCTATTGCCTCAACATCGATATATATCTGTACGGTATCATTCCTCATTTCAATCTTAAATCCCGGTAGGTTACTACCCGGATTAGCCCCATGACTACCTTCGACTGTTGCACTGGCATACTTTTCGACACGAACTTTAGTAAACGGAATGCTATGTCCGGTTTTTGCATCATGAAACAGACCTCCCTGTGACAGACTCATATGATTTAGATCCCGCTTTTTCCACGGTTGGTTATCTCTTGATAGAATAGTCATGCTCAGGTGAGGTAAAAACCAATCAATGTAAGACCCATCGCTAAGATGCAGCATGCCCCAATACCACGGAACCGAAGGTGCTTGGACGCAAACTTTCTGAAAATATGCTGTCCCTGTTACTTTCGAATCATCGAGGTAGCCTGTAACCTTGCACCCATGCAATCTTAGAATATCATATCCCATTTCCATAGCATACGTAGCTGTGGCATGTTTAGCGGTAGACATTGCTTGATTCCATGGCACTAGACGAAACTCCATTTTAGCTGGAACACTTTCTTGTTCGGGAAATTCATCGGAGTGAAGATTCAGCCAGAATTCACTTAAATCACTCTTCAACCCCATCGACATATCTTCCTTTGTCAACGGTATTACTGCACCGCCTCCTGCCCCTGAAAGAGTTGAATCACCCGGCCATGCGGGATGTTGATCATCAACGACAATCATCCGGCATTTTCGCTTGATGTAAGGCTCAAACATGCGGTTACCGTCAAACCACCAAGCGCACACCATACCATCGAGCGAAATACCGCCATTACCATCAAAACCGGGTCTCCCTTTAGGTCGCCATTCAGTGCCGCTAACCAAAACTTTGGGGTTATCTTTGGTCGACCACAGCACCATTAACTGTTTACCACTTGGGTTGCCATTCTCATCGTCCAGCATTAGTAACCACCACCACCAATCCCAAGTAAGATGATGCAAAGGTGGACGCGTCTGTAACTTCCACATCCTAGACAAATCTCCAGCGAAGTTTTTCATTGCCGTTGTCATTCGATTTCCTTCCCCTTGAATATCGCTCCACCAACAAACAACAAAGCAATGGCTTGTATTAATAGAACAACGGTAGCAATTATCATTGAAAGAAACGGACTTATGTTGCCTAGGCCAGGGTTAGCATAGAAATATTGCAATGGCTCTGACCCGATCAATTCTTCACTCTCAAAACCCAGTGCGTCGGTGCCTTCAACTGACAGTCCAGAATAAATTAACAATGCCATGTCCGGCCAAACAATTAAGCTAGCTGAATCCACAATTATAAGAGCCCAGCCAATTACCGAGAATCGCAATATTGGGGCGTCAGGAACACCCATTGAAAGCAACGCCATGCCCAATTCCCATGCTGCAAATGGTATCGCCAGAACTATTCCATAGCGCCACATAACGCCAAGGAAACAGAATAACATGCCGTAGACTAGGGTCGCCATCATTGCAGCAAACAGTATCGCCAACCAAATACCAAACTCCGCAAAGCGGAATAGCGAATCTCCCGGCCCAGCAAAACCAGTTACGACTGCGGATATCAATGTCAGGATAATCAAATATGGCCAGACGATTCCTAGGTATCCAATCACCCGATAAAAGAAAACCTCTGTCCTTGCGATTGGTTTTGTAAGCATGTAATGCATAGTCCCCGAATTCATTTCGTCACGTATCAGTCCGGTCGCCATGAATAGTGGGATAAATATGCTAATGATGAAGACAAAGCCGAGTTTTCCAATTCCTAAGATTGAGGCCCTGTGCAATGCTTCTTTGGCGTATGCTTCGTCGTCAGGATCCTCGTCCACAAGGTTGTCTGCGTCATACATAAATTCCCCAGTTAGGCTCAATGATAATTCTATATCACACTCGATTCCGTTGTCATTGGTGTCTTTCTGGGAACTGGTTCTATCCTCGGTCCTGCAGTCACCATCATCATCATAACCCACACTTACTGAGCGCGTGCCAGTTGGTGATTCATTCCAGTCAAAGTCATCTTCGTCAACCCAAACACTGGGGTCATCAGGCGGGATAGGTGGCTGAAAAAATCCTGGGTTGGATAACTCTGAGAAAGGATTAGTGCCGTATAACCGCTCCTGACCATCTGGATATGAATCTCCATCAGAATCAATCGAATCTCCGTCATTGTCTACCGACTCGAAATCTCTCTGCATAGCGTCAATATAAAACATCATTAGCAAACTAATTATCACTAAACCGGTGATTAATACCACCCAAGTAGAAATTTTTGTTCTGTATTGACGCATGGTAAACTCAGTTATCGCTGAGGCCTTACGGTCTAGCGCACGAAAGATTGTGTTGGTTTTGTCAGCCATCACATGCCCCCTCCACCAGTTAAATATCCAAGAATCGAGGCAAGGTCATCATCTGGATTGTCAATAGAATCGACTTTATGACCGCCATCAATGATGATTTTTGGCAGGTGACTGTGAAAATCACCTAAGTTACGTGTTTGAACGGTTAGTTTCTCTGGATCTTGGAAGGATATTCCGTGTACTGAAGCAATATCAATGACGCTCTTGGCTAATTCTTTGGGTGACTGACAGCCGATATCTATCCGATGAGGGATATTATCCATCTTTTCGCGAATTGCGTGAAGGTTCCCCAGTGCCAGCAGCCGACCATGGTGTAAAATTACTATCTGTTCGGTAATTCGCTCGATTTCAGTCAGTATATGACTGCTGACAATTACCGTTCGACCCATCCTTCCTAATTCCCTTATTACATTCATTATTGTAGTTCTAGCTAGTGGATCACATCCCTGCAGTGGCTCATCCAAAATTATCAGTTCAGGATCGCATACCAAAGCGTGAGCAATCTTAGTTCGCTGACGCATACCCTTGGAGAATCGGCCGATTTGTTTGTGCGCCACATCGAGGAGCCCGACGAAATCCAAAACCCTGTCTGCCTCTGTCTTAGCGGCGTCGCGGGTAAGACCATTAAGCCTAGCAAATGTCGAAATGAAATCATGTGCAGTCATCCAATCGTGCATTTTTTCTCCCTCGGGGACAAATCCAACTCGCGCATAGGGTGCAGGATTTTTCCACGGATTAGTACCAAATAGTCGCACTTGTCCGGCGCTTGGCTTTATTTTCCCCATGAGAATCTTGAATAATGTTGATTTGCCGGCACCATTGAGCCCCAGTATACCGGTTACTCCACCAGATAGGGCAAGTGTGACACCGCTAAGAGCGTGGATTTTACCATAGGTTTTACTGACATTTTCAAGCAAAATTACCGGCGCTTTTTGCTCCGGTTGCCATTGGGTAGTTTCTGCTTGCCCCTCTTGATGGAAATCGGGCATCATTCTCTCGTCACCTCCATTGACGCAACGCGACTTGAGAGAATGTAAAGGAAAAAGGCATTCATCAATACTAACGATGCCAAGGACCAAGTCCAAGAATATTGGTCATATGTAGGCTGAGTGCCAACAAGTGCTTGTCCAACATGTGCTAAGCAGTCATAAGGTGAAAGTAAATACATTACATCTCGCTCGAACAAATTGGAAACCAATACGGCTAGGGTCTTAGTTCCAAGAACGATAGCAACCAGACCAATACCGGGGAAGAATTTACCCTTAGAAACGCTCGACAATCCTAGACCAATACTGGTGTAGGTAATTATCAATATTATTCCACCACCAAATGCTGCAAGGAATAACGGGAAGGTGTCAATAATCCAAGCCCAGCCTCGGCCCATCGCAAGTATCTCAACAAAATAGTAAATCATTAATGTCAATAATACGACGAAAGCTTGAATTATTGCTACTGAGATATATTTCATCATGACATAATCAAATCGGCTTATGGGTCTAGAGAAATATAATGCAGAGGTCCCGTGATACCTATCCTCAGAGATTATCCCACCCACAAGCAGTGCTGCTAAGATAGGGTAGTACAGCATATTGCGTGGGAAAAACCCCAAAACGTGTCCGTATAGATTATCACGATTTACCCCCCACATTGTGTGTAATGCAGGACTGCCAATTAGCGCAGATAGTAATGTCAAACCGACATCACCAAGGGAGGCAATGAACACAATAACAATGAACAATTTTGTCGGTAAACTCCAAGGCCGATGACCTTTACGGAAGATACCTAAAACATGATGTCTAAGTATTGCCCAGTTTCTCATCCAGCGTGGATTTAAAGGGCCATTCCACGGTTTGTATATCTGCTCGAACACATAACCAACGGAGGCGGTATTGTTGGTTATTTGCGCAGTAGTGAATTCATCACCGTCTTTGGAACCCCATGCAGCGTCCATTCTGCCTTGCCCCGTCACCGGTGCATGTTCTGAGAATGACAGGTCTTCTGGAGGGTTTTGCTCGGGTGAATCTATTTGTTCGTTCATGAGCCACCCCCCATATAACCCGGGGCATCAACCTGGCGGGCTTGGACCGGGTTTCTCAGCAAATCATCACTTGTTTTGACCTCATAGCCCAGATTCTCCATAATTACGATGAACAGATCTTCTAACGAGGCTTCATACTCGTGCATGCGGCGTATTTGCGAATCTACTTCCTTGGCGCAGATTAGAATTTTTGAAGTCGTATCATCATTTTCATGCAAGACGCGCATTATTCTACCCTCCCGCCTAACCGTCAAACCAATCGAAATCATTTTTTGCTCCAACTTAGATGCATTACCCCAAACGTGAATTTCAATTTCTCTATCGATATCCTTTAAATCGTCAATTTTTCCCTGAGCAGCCAACTTTCCTTTGTGTAGTAAGACCATGTTTTCACACACCCTTTCGACGTCGTCCATTAGATGTGACGCCATCATAACCGACCTGTTACCATTGTTTACCATATTTTGCAGAGTGGAAATCATAAATTCACGAGAGGTTGTATCCAATCCATTTGATGGTTCATCGGCAATTATTAATTCTGGGTCATGTATTATGCTACAAGCCAGTTTAGTGGCTTGTTTCATACCGGTTGAAAAACTTCCAATATTGCGATATCTTTGCTCGCCAAGACCAACATAGTGCAGAACTTCGTGCGCTCTAGACATAGCAACTGTTGGATTCATACCGAGCATTTCACCTGAGTATTTTACCTGATGAATTGCTTCCATATCCGGATTAAGCGCATCATATTCGGGCATGTAACCGATGCGTGATCGAATCGCAGCACCTTCAGTTCGGATATCATGCCCGAGGACGGTGCCATGCCCAGATGTTGCCTGTATTAATCCAAGTATTGTCTTTAGAAATGTCGATTTGCCAGCACCATTGGGACCAAGCAGACCTGTTGCTCCCTTCCTGATTTTAAGATTGAGATTTTCAAGAGCCAAGTGAGGTCCATAAGACTTGGATAAATCCGTGGTCTCAATGATATACTCAACGTCCGGCATGGTACCTCAGCCATTGGACATAACAGGCAACCTTTGAATGCTACGCACAATTGGCCGCCTAAACATCTTCCTTGATACCACTGCGAGTCTTTATTGCCACACCCTTTTGCATCGAACTAAGGTCAACTGCGGTTGAGTTTGAAACACCATGCCCAATTATCTCTCCGTCTTCAGAACAGATTAAACACGCTTCACCGGGTCTCAGCCATGGGTCACAGCCTGTTACAAAACCGTGGAACACATTTCGCCCCCTACGAACAAAAGGTATTGCATCATCAGAGATTATTACTGCTGCTAAACCTTCTCCAGAATATGCCACTATGGATGTATCACAAAACCCGGTTGGTAACGGTCTTCGGCGACGATTGAATAATTCTATAGCCCCTTTATTTGACAAAGACAAACCGCCGTCGCCAAGTCTGAAACTTGCTATGTGTTCGCCAGTCGAAGACAACAAATTTTTGATTCTACCGTGCTTGTTAACAACAAATTCCATCGTTTGTGTTAGTTCCATGGCGGTTTCTTGACTGGTATTGAATAATACTGCAAACTTATCACGCGCTTTGCGCCGGTTAAGTGCAATCAAACTCGCGGTGAATGCTTCATCGTCAGGAATGATAATTTTGTTGTCAATCAATTCGAATCGGTGGACAAGGTTGTGATTTTTCAATTTTTCATAAATTGCTGCTTCAAAGTTTTCACTCTGTAGATCAATCGGGATTATTCCTCTACCAGTCAACCCAAGATACTCCAATTCTGTGGTTAACTTTGCCATATCTAAATGGTTGGTCCATAACCATCCGGGTCCTTCAACATGGCAGAACGGATTGAGGTCTTCCAGAGTGTAAGGCACCAAGCCTATTGGTGTGTTGACCATGATTTCAAGACTAGGTGCACACTTCGTTAACTTCGCAACAACCCGGTCACATTTATCCCTCCACGGCCCTGACTGACCGTAGAATATCAGGACTGATTCATCATTTGCGTTAGGCGAACTTGAGGGGTGCCAACGATGCCTGAGCAGGTTTTTGGCAGCGATTATGTGAGGTCTCCTTATTGTGTCGTTACCGGCCCACTGTTCGCCTCCTTTACGTGGGGTTTGTTGAGCATCAATAATCCAATTCCATGCACTTTCCCAACGGCCAAGATTACTCACATCCTGTGATGATGTTGTTTCATCAAGTGGAATTCCATCACGATGTTGTTGAACTAAGTGAGCGGTTGCCGGGTTAGTAGTCAGCCACAAAAAAGCATCCCGCAAGGCTGGGTGTTGATGGCTTCGTTGCTCTACTAAACGCCAAATACTTCCGTCTCTCACCGCTTGCCTGCATCGGGACAATTCTGCCAAAGTGATCTCGAGGTTATATTTTGAAAGTAGCACAACTTTTTCTTCCTTTGGAAGATTTCTCACCAGCTCGGGCGTGTGCAAACTGATACAGGGCGTGATAATTGGCCATTCTGTTAAGTTATCTAATTTTTCAGTGCCCCACGGAGTTAAGATTCTGCCGTCACGGGCAAATAACGCATAGGCGGCTGAATCAAAAAGGTCAGCACCCAATGCAATTGACATTGGAAACAGCATGGGATGACCGCAACCAAACATGTGAACTGGCCGGTTAGGTGGTAAAAACGGAAGTGTAGCGAGCATGATTTTTGCATAATCCCGATACCGTTGTTGTTCCATTACGGGAACAATCCCACCGATCGGATGGATAGCGAAATCATACTTTGCCATTTCAGTCGCTGACCGTTCTCTTAATTCTGGATAGATTCCTCCTTGAATTGGTCCATTCAGCATGGTTGACTTAGCACTATCTAGAGATATTTTGGCTCGTCCAATCGTTTCAACAACCGCATTCTCAACCTCGGGATAGGTCATGTCTGGACGAGAGAAAACGTCCAACATCGTCGCTATATCAACTCCAATACTTCGCTGGAAGTCAACGATTTCACTTACTCCAACATCAATGTCGCCATAAACATATGATTGGAAAGTTCCCGAATCAGTCATCACGACGCCAGGATAATCAAGTAATGAATGAACTCCTTCATTTGTTGCTTTGTCTTTCAAATCAGCGTGTTTTTTAATGATATATGAATTGGTTATCAAAGCACCAATTCCATATCTATCCCACATTTCGCGTGGTTCGATAGTTCGAATGTTTGGGTTGATTACCGGTAGCAGGGCTGGTGTTGTCAGGATACCACGCTTGGTGTGCAACTTTCCTAGTCGCGCCCTTCCGTCTCTGACCGTTACTTCAAACAGACCTTCATCACCATCCCGGCATGGTTGGGGATCAGATCTACGCTGGTCAGACCATGCTGGCATAGCCTAGGCTGATGACTTAGTGATTTGAATTAATCCATCAAATTAAGGAACCATCAAACAAACTCAACGTTGCCGTGGGCGAGAATGAACTCCCTGCCCAACTCATCGAAAGTATCTAGCAACTTGCTCGAAAATCGGATATTTTCTAACTCTGTGTCTGACTCCAAATCAGCCTTGATCCCATCAAGCGTGCCGGGCGCTGCGCCGCAAGATAAACATGCACCAGTTAAGTCCAACACCATATCGAGGGTGGTGCCGTCAGCGACAGAAGATGTGGTATGTGATTCAACTTTAATACCGCCACCATGACCATCAAGAGCGGCTCTAACGCTACCAAGACGGGCTAGTAATGCGGGCACCAAATCATCAGTATCTAATAAATCAAATATCGACATTGACATTAATTCTGCCTCTCGCACTGGGTCGACTGTTTCTTGGATGCGTTTGTTAGCTTCAGCATCGAGAGACTTTTTTGCCTCCGCCGCATATTTTGCAACAAGGTCATCTTCAGTCATGGTGCTTGTAAGGTGTAGTAGTTTTTCATTGTTTGTAGGTTTAGGCCAACCTAAAACCGCAATACTGCGGCCCAGTACTTTACATTCATTGATAAAGGTGAATCTAATGCATTAACTTGGTGAGAAGGTGACAGAACATGTCTTAGAGATTCGCAAACTCCATGTGTCTGTGGAGGGTAAAGAAATCATCAAAGGCTTAGACCTTGTCATAAATTCCGGAGAAATCCACGCAATCATGGGAAGAAACGGAGCTGGAAAATCAACACTTGCCCATGTCTTGATGGGTCACCCTGCGTTTGAAATAACAAGCGGAGAAATTTACTTCCATGGCAAACCTTTAGACGACTACGATGTATTTGAAAGAGCGAGAGCGGGTATGTTCTTGTCATTCCAATATCCACCATCAATCCCGGGCGTTCAAGTTGGTAATTTCCTGAAAAAATCAGTGAACAATGTCAGGGAAGAAAATGTCAAAGCGCGGGCGTTCCGTAAAGAACTCAATGCCGCAATGGAAAAACTAGAGATGGACAGGAGTTTCCTCTCACGTTACGTTAACGACGGGTTCAGCGGGGGCGAAAAGAAGCGCCTGGAGATGCTCCAGATGATGCTGCTTAAACCAAACCTTGCACTACTTGATGAAACCGACTCTGGCTTAGATATCGACGCATTGAGACTGGTCGCTAAAGGCATCAATGAGACCGCTGAAAGCACCGGTGTCATGGTAATTACCCACTATCAGCGTCTGCTTGACCTTGTCAAACCAACCTACGTTCACGCCATGATTGACGGCAAATTTGTGAAAACCGGTGGCCCAGAGCTGGCCTTGAAGTTGGAAGAAAAGGGATACGATTGGTTGGAGGCATAAATATGAGTGATGAAGCAATTAATGCAGTAGGCGAATACAAATACGGGTTTCACGACCCGGAAAATGCAACTATCAGATTCGACAGTGGCTTATCTGAACAGGTAGTTAGAGACATCTCTGAGCTGAAGGGTGAACCAGAATGGATGACTGATATGAGAGTGAAAGCATATCACCACTTTATCGAGAGACCTATGCCTGACTGGGGTAACTGCAACATGTTAGAGTCAATCAAGTTCGATGATGTGACATACTTTCTACGATCGTCTGACAAAACTGAAAACAACTGGGATGACGTCCCTGAAGACATCAAAAACACTTTTGATAGACTGGGAATTCCCGAAGCCGAACAAAAATGGCTAGGCGGCGTTACTGCACAGTATGAATCAGAAGCAGTATACCATTCAATCAGAGAAGACCTAGAGGAACAGGGAGTTATTTTTCTGGACATGGATTCTGGTCTTAAAGAACACCCAGAGCTGGTAAAGAAATTCTTTGGAACAGTAATTCCATACGGGGACAACAAATTCTCCGCTTTGAACACTGCTGTATGGAGTGGTGGCTCCTTTATCTATGTGCCCAAAGGAGTCCATGTAGAAATGCCTGTTCAGGCATATTTCCGGATCAACGCCAAGAACATGGGGCAATTTGAAAGAACGCTAATCATTGCTGACGAAGGCAGCAGCATCAATTATGTCGAAGGTTGCACAGCACCAACATACTCTACAGACTCACTCCATTCAGCAGTTGTGGAGCTTATCGCCATGGAAGGCGCCAAGATTCGTTACTCGACCGTCCAAAATTGGTCTGCTAATGTTTACAACTTGGTTACCAAGCGAGGTATTGCACACAAGAATGCTGTTGTTGAATGGGTAGATGGCAACATTGGCTCAAAGCTGACCATGAAATACCCATCTGTTGTTCTAAAGGGAGAAGGCTCTCATGCAGAGATTATTTCTGTCGCCTATGCTGGTGAGGGACAGCATCAAGATGCCGGTGCCAAAGTTCACCACCTTGCTCCCAACACCACATCCAACATTCTGTCAAAATCAATCTCCAAGAATGGCGGCCGGTCATCGTATCGAGGTCTACTGAAGGTCAATCCAAAAGCTCATGGATGTCGCTCCAAAGTCGTCTGTGATGCTTTAATGCTTGATGCAGATTCGAGATCTGACACCTACCCGACAATGGAAGTGAGCAACTCAACTGCAGACCTAGAGCATGAAGCCAGTGTCTCGAAAATATCTGGTGACCAACTATTCTATCTCATGAGTCGAGGTTTTAGTGAAGAAGAGGCTATGGGACTAATTGTTAACGGATTCTTTGAACCGTTTACCAGAGAGTTACCTATGGAATATGCAGTTGAGCTAAACAAACTCCTTGAACTTGAGATGGAAGGTGCCATTGGATGAGCTATCTGGACATCCCCGTTCCCAATAGGTCTGAGCATCTTTGGCGTTACACTTCTTGGAAAAGAGTACATCCAACAAAAGTGGAGTCACTACCAAATATTGAAACTAGTAAAGTAACTATTAACGGAGAACAAATCAAATCCACAACTGCTAAAAAAATCCTAAGCAATGATGAAATCTCTCGTGCCTTCCTAACAGAATCAAATCCTCAGCAACACATAGTTGTCCTTGATGAGGACATGGACGCACTACACATAGAAGTTTCCTGCGAAGCTGAAATAAGTTCATGTAACCTATATTTTGAAGCGAATTCCTCCGGGAGTATCATACTTCACATTACTGGCGTAACTAATTGGTTCGGCTTATCGATAACAGGTATGGTTCAACAAAATGTAAACCTCTCGTTTGCTATTGTCAACGACCTAAGTGAAGGATCAACAATGCTGCGCGCTGAAGACTGGACTGTTGCCCGAGACTCAACTCTCGAGTATGGTGAATTATCAACCGGAGGCAGTAGAATCAAAAGCGATATCAGAACCTACCTAAAAGGTAGTAATGCTACACTTATCCAAAATATTGCGGTCAACTGTCAAACTACAAGGGTAGATGATCACCACATCGAAATCCATCACCAAAGCGGTCACAGCAATTCCTCACTGACGGTAAAATCAGCGTGCTCAGAGAGAGGTCATGCAATCGGGACAGGTCTACTGTCAATCGATGAGGACTGTGATAAGACAGACGCTGGCCAAGTATTCAAGAATCTTTTACTATCACCGCAAGCAAAAGCAGAATCGATACCAGAATTAGAAGTATTATCTGATGATGTCAGCGCAGCTCACGGCGCGGCGAGTTCTTCTGTCGATGCGGAACAAATTCACTACATGATGGCTCGTGGATTCACGCCCAATGAAGCTCAAGCAGTGATAGTCGAAGGATTTCTTGTGAGCAGCTTCGCAAAAATGCATAACGAAACAACCAGACAGTTTTTACTGGAAGCGCTCTCTAATCAAACTGGCGAGTGAGGTGAGAGATTTGCGAGAAAATTTCCCTATTTTGCAGCGTGAAATCAATGGTTACCCTCTGGTATACTTTGACAACGCTGCAACAACCCAAAAACCAAATTCAGTTATAGACGCCATGAATGATTATTACTCAAATTCAAATGCCAACGTTCACAGAGCCGTTCACACCCTAGCAGGTGAGGCTACGGAGGGATACGAATCCTGTCGCCGAGAACTAAAGTCAAGATTTAATGCCAACAGGGCGATAATAACCAGTGGGACAACTGAAGCGATTAATCTGGTAGCCCATGCCTGGGGCAGGGCAAACCTATCTGACGGTGACGCAATTATTCTCACAGAGATGGAACATCATTCTGACATCGTGCCGTGGCAAATGCTGGCCCAGGAAATGAACATTGAACTTCGATATGTCCCGGTGCAGAAAGACCTAACACTAGACATGGACTTATTTGAGGCAGCTATGGATGGCGCAAAACTAGTTTGCGTAGTTCACATATCAAACGTGTTAGGCGTCTGCAATCCAGTCGAACAAATCGTTCAAATTGCCAAACAAAACGGTGCCAAGGTGCTACTCGATGCGGCACAAAGTGCGCCACATCAAGACATTGACTTCACTTCATTAGGAGCCGATTTTATGGCGTTTTCAGCGCATAAGATGTGTGGACCAACCGGCATTGGTGCACTGCTAGTTTCCGATGACGCATTCGATGAAATGCAGCCATTTATGGGCGGCGGTGACATGATAGAAACCGTATCAATTCACGGATCTACCTATCAACAAAACGAGCAAAAGTTCGAGGCAGGAACCCCTAGAATCGCAGAAGCTATTGGATGGACTGAGGCGATTAAGTGGCTCAACGAAGTAGACATTAAATCAGAACACAAAAGGATCCTACAGTCTGCCAGATGGTTATCACAGCAACTACGAGAAATGGGTATGACTGTTTATGGTCGTCATGATGATAATGATGCTGCTGTTGTTTCATTTCTTCACCCGACGATGAATAGCGAAGACATGGCACATCTATTAGACGCACGCGGTTTTGCCGTCAGAACCGGACATCACTGCGCTCAGCCCTTACTCGACCGCCTGGAGATTACTGGAACGGTCCGAGTTTCGCTTTACTTCTACAATACTCATGAAGAAGTTGTTTCATTTGTTAATTATCTGTCCGAAATATTGGAGCGATTCGCATGACTTACTCCAATGAACTGATTGAACTAATAGATGAGTTTCAAGACATTGATGACAAAATGGAACGTTTGGAGATGGTTTTCGACTTGGCAGAGGAAGTAAATCTGCTGCCTATCGAGCAATGGAATGACAATACTCGTGTGCAAGGATGCCAGTCTGAGGCACATATTAGAGTAGAAGTCGTGGACTCTCATGTGAATTTTTATTCCGGCGCGGACTCTAAATTGGTTCAAGGATTGATGGGTATACTAACTATGGCTATTCACGGTGTTGACGCAGAAATAGTGTTGGAATTAACCCCTGAATTTGCCACTGAAATGGGAATTCTGAACTCGCTGTCACCAAGTAGGTCAAACGGTTTTAGAAATATGTTTGATAAGGTAATGAAGGATATCAAATTACAGGTATAGTGTTGCTATGATTGACAAAGAATTAATTTTTCTACAACTCGATGAGGTAGAGGACCCAGAATTGGAGATTTCAATCGTTGAATTAGGACTTGTATATGATGTGCGTATAGAGCCCAAAGGGGATATTCTACACGCTGAAATTGATATGACATTAACTAGTCCTGGGTGTCCAGCAGCGGCTGAAATCATGGCAGCAACTCATCGCGCTGCACTTAACACAGATGGCATTGAATCAGTTCATGTCAATCTTGTCTGGTCACCAAGGTGGGATCCGAAAATTCATGCCTCAGAAGACGCCAGGATGGATATGGGCATTTGGGTTTAACGCTTCACTACAATGGTAAGTA
>DUKK01000079.1 GCA_013329355.1 Candidatus Poseidoniaceae archaeon
CTGCCCTAGTTACAATGACACCTCGTTCTCTGACTGTCATATCGATCCAGATACCCCTGATGGTGCACAATTCTATCAAAACCTGGCAAACTACACCAATTTTGAAGAAATGCAGAATAACACCAACCCAGTATCGAATGATACCGATGGTGACAAATGGAATGATGGACCGGAAGTATATTTCCAAGATCATGATGATGATGGTATGGCCACTGGCTGGGAATATCACTTTGATTTCGATCCATACGACGCCGCTGACAGGATGTTCGATACCGATGGTGACGGGCATGTGAACTATTGTGAGTATAAGTGGGATACTAACCCCCGCGACCCAACCAGTTTCCCAGGCCAAGGTGAGTTGTGCGACCCATTCAGTGAGTAGATACAACAAATGAGAAACTTCTTGAGTGCTGTTTGCCACATGTAAGTATGACAAGCAAGGGTGTGGCCACGACCTTAGTTTCCTTGCTCGTCATAGTAGCCGCCTTTGGCAGCAATGTATCTGCCTCAGAGCTCTCAAACGCTAATGAATTCCTTGTCATCAACAATGAGGGTGGTGAAAGTTTTACTAGTTACATAAATCTTACAGGTGAGTCTTCCATAGCCGCTGCACAACTGGTTTGGACAGTCAGCGAATTAAACCCAGTATCCAGCTTAACCAACGAAGTTGTGATTTTGCAAACATCCAGTATCTTTAGCAACGTGACTATTAGCGAAGACATCTATCATTGGCGATTATCAATACCGGTAAATGACATGAACTGCACCTGCTTATTCTCCATTACCTCAACTGATGAGACAAAATCACTTGTTGACTCAGTTATTCTATTCATCGGTAGTCATAAACACTTTCCAATCATAACTTATATCCCATCGTTTCAAACACCCGAGAATAGCGAAATAAAATATCTAGAGTATAATGTCACACGCCCAGATTACGACCATGAAAACAATATTGAATTATTAAGTTCAACAGTTTTCAAAGCCAATGTGTGTCAATTCAGTGGTAATTCGTGCATCACGGAATGGCTTCAAGTACAACTAAATCACTCGATAACCGAGACAGGAAATTTCATTGTTGCGATTGATAAGTTACAGCTTGGGGTTGGTGACGGTAACTATAATTTTGAAGTCTTTATGCGGGATTCCTTTCTCAGATACTCGAATGCTGATGAGGTGTTTCTTACATTTGATACCAACGCCCCTGAGGTAGTAATACTTGGCTCTGAATCGGCCAAAGAGATGGATTCAGAAGTTTATTCTGCGCTTGTCGATGACGGTTATGAGAATTCCTTGGTAGCACTGACTTGGACTATAACAGAACCAAGCGGTCTGGTTCGTGGCGTAGGACAAGCAGAAATAATCACCAATACTAGCGTTAAGGTGGAATTTAATCAATCGGGCCAATGGAATATTTCTGTCCTAGCAGTAGATTCTGTCGGGTTTTTTACCAAACTAAGTTATTCAGTGTTAGTTGAAAATCTGCCACCTGAAATATATCTTGAGGTTTCCTCAGGAGAATTGAATGCTGATGACGAGATTACCTTCTCTGTAGATGAAAACTGGTTTATTGACGCATCCACCTCGTTGGACACTGTTAATGATGTGAATGATTTAGTTTATGTGTGGAAAATAGAAGATGTCATAGTCCATTCAGGTGCTAATCTATCACAAGAATATCTTAGTATTCCTGGTCATCATCAGCTCACCTTGGAAGTAACCGACACAGATGGCGCCATTTCCCAATCAACAATTAAATTAGGACTCAAGACAACCGATGAAACAACTACAACGAGTGATAATCTTTTACCGATCGCATCTGTTGGTGTGATTTTACTGTTTTTATTAATGATAGGACTGCGGCTTAGAAAGCCAGATTCGTCGTTCAATTTGCCAAAATGGGGTAAGTGACTCAAGCAAGGTTTGAATAGGGCAAATCTTGTGGGGATAGCATGTTTGCTGAGATGTTTGCCCTGTTGGGGGATGCGCCAATCCCAATCGCCAACAGTGAATACGAGGCAAGACAATCTAAACTGTACCAAACATTGCAGGATGATGACCTGTTAATCATATGTGCCTCACCGGAAACAATTCACTCCAACGATGTCCACCATCCATTTAGAACGCAGAGTAACCTCTTGTACCTCTGCGGCTGGACAGAACCTGAGGCGATATTTTGTGCAAAACACAACGGCAAAAAGTGGGAATCACACTTATTTGTCCAGCCCAAAGACACCCTCAAAGAGATTTGGGAGGGTCGAAGGCCAGGAATAGAGGGAGCGATGGCAGATTGGCCGGTTGATACCGCACATTCAATAACAGATTTAAATCAAATTTTGGGTAAATTCATTGCTGAATCATCCCGAATATTGCATAGAATGGGTGTGAAATCGAGTGTTGATGATCTAGTTATTGATGCCATACAACGACGAGATAGAGCGAGGCAGAGACTAGGATCTGGACCTATATCTGTCGAAGATCCCAGTAATCGCATTGCTGAAATGCGGCTGATTAAGTCTGCAGCCGAAATTGCTCAGATGCAGTTTGCCTCAGATGTTTCTAGTTTAGCCCACACTGCAGCAATGCGACACGGCGGTGTGGGTTCAACGGAAAATCAACTTCAATCAGTAATCGAGGGATTTTTCCGCTATGCAGGAGGTTCAGGGTGGTCATATCCTTCAATCGTTGGTAGTGGAGAAAACGCTACTATACTGCACTACAAGGAAAATGAGCAAAATTGTGCTGACGGCGATGTTGTGCTAATTGATGCTGGTGCTGAATTTAGAGGCTATGCCGCAGATATAACCCGTTCATGGCCTAATAACGGTAAATTCACGGATGCTCAGCGAGAAATTTATCAGCTTGTGTTAGATTCTCAACTTGCCGCTATAGCAGAATGTGTTGTTGGTAACCCCTATAATGCTCCTCATGAAGCGGCAAGGAAAGTGCTTGCCAAGGGACTGATTCGTCTTGGAATTATCCAGCAGAGTTTAGATGAAGCACTCCATATGGAAACTGGTGAATTAAAGGATTGGTATATGCATAATACCAGCCATTGGATTGGCTTAGATGTCCACGATGTTGGCGTTTATCTCCCAGAAGGGAAACCTAGACTGCTGGAAAGTGGTATGTGTCTGACAGTTGAGCCAGGGCTCTACTTTGGTGCCTGGCGACCAGATGTAGTCTGTCCAGAACGTTATGCAAATATTGGGATTAGAATTGAAGATGACATTCTTATCACCGATGATGGACCTGTGGTCCTGACTGCTAAGTGTCCAAAAACAATTGATGAAATAGAATCAATAGTAGGTATTGCTCTTTAGGTGTTGACATGAATTGGCAGTCCATCCTACAACGTCAGCAAAATTGGACCTTGCATAATGCCAATAATTTGAGGTTAACTATTGATGAAGCAAACGAGCTGTATGAGAATGCGCCATTGCATGAGTTAACTATGGCCGCTAATACGAGGCGTCAGGAACTACATCCTGGCGGCCAAGTAACCTATCTGGTTGATAGAAATGTGAATTATACCAACGTTTGCACAATTAATTGTCAGTTCTGCTCTTTTTACCGTTCTCCGGGTCACGAAGAAACATATACTCAAAGTTTCGATGAAATTTCTCAAAGAATAACAGAACTCGAAGAGATCGGTGGGTCAAGAATATTGATGCAAGGTGGGGTAAATCCAGAACTTGAATTTTCTTGGTATTTAGAGTTGATTTCTTATTTGGTGGAGAAACATCCAACAATACAACTTGATTGTTTCAGCCCGATTGAAATTGAGGGTATTGCCGAAGTTTCCGGTATGACAACTCTTGAAGTTCTCACTCAACTACAGGTCGCTGGTCTGCACGGCCTGCCCGGCGGTGGAGCTGAAATGCTCGTTGATGAGGTTCGCCAAGACATATCCCCGAAAAAGGGTAGTCCAGATAACTGGCTCAGAGTGATGCAAGAAGCTCAATCATTGGGTCTTACCACAAGTGCAACCAATGTGTTCGGCTTTGGTGAAACACTGCGCCAAAGAGTTGAGCATATGTCTAGGATACGCGAGCTTCAAGACCGATCTATAAACCAATACAATAACGGCTTTACATCGTTTATTGCATGGCCTGTTCAATTAGAATCTAACTCATTCGGCCGCAGGAATCGAGGACAGAATAAACACATTCTTGGTGCCGGACCAACAGAATATATCCGTCACATAGCTGTATCTCGACTTTTCTTTGATAACATATCGAGCATTCAAGCATCTTGGCCAACTATGGGTTTAGGGGTTGCACAGATGGCCCTAATGTCTGGTGCCAACGATGCAGGCTCAACAATGATGGAGGAGAATGTTGTCTCAGCATCAGGAACAACCAAACTATCAGCCTCTGAGATTGAGCTTCAAAATACGATTACTCGCGCTGGATTCATCCCAGTAAAGCGTGATAGTGATTACAATTCCCTGCCGACAGAAATTGTTGCAGACTTGGAAAAGCCACTCGCTGCCCCAATGCCACTCCAGTATTGAAATCAACTCAATGAGAGGGGATGATTGGTCTCCGTTCTACCTGAATTGACAATTGCTTCAGTAACGCAATATAATGCTGGATGCTTTACTTTTAAAGGTTGAACCCACAATAACTCAGGTCGATTTCCCCTATCTATGACCACAACCATTTCCCAGTGTATTCTAATGAGCGGTGAAAATATCGTCCCTGGCCAATTGCCTTTTGGAGCAGGTATTGTCGTTCGCTCAGATCCAACATCGGTTATTTTTGATTGTTGCATAATCCGCATTGGTTTCAGGAATAAACCTCCTTTTACATCTTGATTTTGCATTGGTGAGTCCTCGCCTCCACCTGTACCATCGTCTAAGTCAACTGACCAATGGTGTGGCAATTCGGTGGTTAGGCCGGGTGCGGGTTGGCCGTTTCTATCACGGCCCAATGCACTCACCAATGCACCTCTACTTGGTGGTAAAACTCCAACGCGCCAGAGCACTGACATACTCTTCCAATCCGGCTTTACCTCTGGAAATTCGATGCTAACCTCCAGTGATTCACCAGAGGTTGTATCACTGTAAAAAACAATTTTTGGTTCCTTAGGTTGTGATCTTAGAAACCTTCGTTGCTTGATCAAGTCTGAGAAATTGGCGCTGATTCGCATAAAAATTGGCACAAACAAAATCGGCACAACGACCACAGCAAGAACTGGATAATCTAGCAGGCCAAACCTAACTCTTCCAGTGCCAAAACTTGGAACCCCCCAAACACTCAATATAGGCTCCAAAAAAAGATAAGTCAGTGCAATCAGTAAAACCGAAACTGAAAAATTCATGATGTTTCTTGCTTGCTTATGGATGACGTTAGGAGTTAGATACCATCCTGTTCGTTGTTTGTAAACTACTGAATCACGCGGCACAGCTTCTAACATCTCTTGAGCATGCTTTTCGTCTAATTTTAGGGTGGTTTCATCTAATTTATACCGACGCTCAACTAACCAATCAGATTTGTTGCCGATTCTAAATGGTGGGGGTAGCCCACGAATAGTTTCATACGCTTCAGATTCCGTTAGATTATTTTCAATATCCGTCTGACTCACCGCTATGGGTAATAATTCCGGCTTGTATCGATATGACTCAAAAGGTGGATATTTTATACGCTCTTCGAGAATAAGTTTTCCCACGTAATCACCTAACTGAAAATCATTTTCATCCCCGCTTTGAGGGCTAATTTTCGAAAGGCTGGAACTTTTTTCAATAATGCCATACCTAGCGGAACGGGTTTTTCTATATCGCCAATTGCATTGATTAATTCAATCACCTCTGGTTTGGCAAACTGTTCAAAATGGCTGTCTAGTTCTTCATCTTCACAATCACTTACTAACAAATTTCTCAGTGAGCGGGCTCGGTTTTGTTCCTTGCGCATTTTTTCAAAGTGGCTTTTAGCGATAGACTTGAGTTCATCCTCACTAAGCAGATTCTGACCTATCGCCGTTGACAGGCGGTCTACTATACCGTTAATTTGTTCAAATCCAGGTCCAATGCCTCCACCAGTTGTTGGTTTTGCCATGCCAGCAGCATCACCGATAAGCAGAACACGATTTTTGTATGCTTTGCGAATCATGCCGCTTGGAACAGGTCCGCAGTAACGTGCAGTCTCTTTTATGCCAGCAAATCTTTCTTTCCATAGTGGATGATCAAGCAGATTGGCGTAGCATTCCTCTATACTCCTCCCATCAAGTCGGTCCGCAGTTGACCATAAGCCGATTCTACAACTGTCATTGCCTGATGGTATTACCCAAGCAAAAAAACCAGGCGCAATTTCAGACCCAGAATACATTTCTAACCAACGCTTTCGATATTGATAGCCAACGACTTCTGTTTGAAATCCAACCATGAGTTCTTTCGGTCTACCCATCTTGAAAAATCGGCGCGTCCATGAATGAGCACCGTCACAACCAATCAACAATTTTGTTGAGATGGTTATCTCTTTACCTTCTCTTGTGATGATCAAATCAACTCCTTGGGAGTGTGCTTCGGCGCTAATTGGCTTTGAGTTCAACCACAGGGTTGCACCGGATACCATAGCTTGTTTTACCACTGCCTCATCAAATAACTTTCTACATACCACATACGTTCGCACAGTCCCGTCAGTTCCCACCGGTACCAAGGTCCCAGATGGACCATGAATAAGCGCTCCATCTACCTCTTCCAAGATTGTCTCGTATAGACCAACTTGTTTCATTGCATTGGGCGTTACTAGTCCGGCGCATTGGAATGGTCTGCCAATTTCGTTATGTTCCTCAAGTAATAGAACACGATGACCTCTAGTGGAGAGAAGATTTGCAGTATGTCCACCAACTGGTCCTGCACCGACGATTACAACATCCCAGTCTTGAGTTGTTGTACCTGCGTCCATTGTAAGTCCTCTGCGACTAACGGTTTTATTATTATTCGAATATTAACAGATATAATTCACTTTTTAGCAAATTTGTAGCCGACGGATTGATTCTTTTTCAGGTATAAAATTGAAGTGAAATTTTTGCCGGTCTTTTTCGAAATAAAATTGTCAAATGGTCCCACTTCGCCTTTTTCAATTAGCATCTTGACTTCATCCCTAGTGATTTCGCGCCCAGATATCTCTCTTGCTATTTGTATTTTACAATCTGTTCCGTCCTCAGCTGGCTGGAAGAACGCCGGGGTTTCTACAATTTCCTGCTTCGTCTTTGGACATATTGCAACTACACCCTCTACAACAGTAAATCTCTTGGCATCAGCAGCGGCCCTACGAGGTGGGAATTCGAATTTTATCCGGTTTCCATCTAACCGAAGGTATGCACTGAATGGGCGTCCTTTCTTTGACGTGAAGTCATCCAATAAGGCTGATTTTCCTCCGATTAGAATTGACTTTGCCTCTTTTTCTGAAATTTTTCGCTTGCACATTTCTTGGGCCAAGCCTCTAAACTTGCAATCTGGCACATCGCATGCATACATCGTAGAGTTAGCTCTAATTTTCCCTTCGTCACAAGACGGACATGCGCACACTTCAGCATCATCAGTTGAGGATGTCGATTCCCCGCCACCTAGGAATTCTACCTTTCCATTATCATCCATTTTTACACTTGCGACATATGGTTCCCCGTTTCGGTTGAAAAAACCATGCAAATCAATTAATTCTCGCTGTTCTAGTAGGCGTTTTGCAGTATACCTGTCAAACCATCGTCCGCTAGTGTTTTTCCAGAATATAAAGTCACATCCAGAATCCTTGCCGCTATTCTGTGGACAGGTGTAAGACAAAACGGTCTCTTTCAGATTATCATCACATTTTGGACAGCATCCAATTGTCTCAATGCTATTGAAGAGGATGCTTCTATCATGATTTTTGATTCTTTGAACCATTTCTTCTGCTTTATCATAAATTAGTTTCATGTATTGAGCCCTGGAGAATTCCCCGTTTTGAACGGATGTGAGTCGTGCCTCCATGTCTCCAGTTAACTCGGGAGAGGTAATCCACTCGACGGGAATTGCCCGTAGCAATTCAATTAGTTTAATCCCGCCAGGTGTAGCACGTAAGCTGCCTGACCTTGCACGCTGAATGAAATTTCTCGCAATTAGTTTCTCGATGGTTTCTGCACGCGTTGCGGGTGTTCCCAAACCCTTACCCTTCATTGCTTCAGACATCTGGTCATCATCGATGCTTCTACCTGCATGTTCCATCAGTGACAATAGTTTTGCTTCTTTCAATCGATTAGTTGGCTTCGTCAACTCTTCTTTGAATCGATGACTGGTGAGGATTGTTGCGGCAGGGTTGGATGGCAGATTACCCCATTTATCTGGTATTTTGTTGCTCTTTGGTTTTACCTCACGCCATCCGGCTTGTTTTACTACCCTAATTTCTTTTTTGAAGTCCTGATTTGACTTAGTAGTAATTCGAGTTTGGACATCCCATATGGCAACAGGATGGAACGAAGCAAGGAACTGGCGAACAATAAGATCATACAGCTTTGTTGCATCTTGACTGAGCTTGTTGTGTGGTGATTTACCTGTGGGAATAATTGCATAATGGTCAGAAACTTTGCCATCGTTGAAGTTTCTTTTAACGTTGGTAAGACCATTCTTTACTAATCGATTGCAATGGGTTTTGTAGTCAGATTGATTGCCAATTTTGGTAACGGTGTGATTAATTGATTCAATCATGTCTTCTGGAAGATATCGCGAATCTGTTCTAGGGTATGTCGTTAATTTGTGAGTGTCGTAGAGTTCCTGAGCTACTGATAAAGTTCTTCTCGAGGTCCAAGACCACAGACTATTTGCTTCACGCTGCAATGATGTAAGATCGAAATTTAGCGGTGGATTTTCTCTTGCGTCACGATGTTCTTGCTTTGTAGTAAATTCTTCATCAGATGTGAGGAGTTTTTCGAGCATGGATTTTTCTTTCGCATCAGTTATACGATGTGCTTTAGTCAGTGGATTGTCTTTGTCTTCGACATTATTACGTCGTTCCCAGCGTCCAGTCCACTCGCAATTATCAGATTTGAAATCTGCTTCAAGCTCCCAAAATGGCTCTGCTTTGTGCCCTAAAATTTCCAATTCTTTGTCCACAATCAGCGCTAATGTTGCAGTTTGCACTCTACCTAGAGACATTGAAGTGCCATCTTTCCTCCCAGTGCGAAGAAATGTTGAAGCAATACGTGAGCCATTCATGCCAATAATCCAGTCTGCTTCTGCTCGGCTAACCGCAGCATCACGCAATCTGCTGTAGCGTGTAGAGTCAAGGCGGCTCTCATAAGCCTTCATTATTGATTCTGGCGTCATGGATTGCAGCCACATTCGACTCATTGGAACTTTTGATTTAGCGAATTCAACAATCCTACGAAAAATAAGTTCTCCTTCTCGAGCAGCATCGCATGCATTGACTATCTCAGTGCAATCTTTTTGCGATATCAATTTTTTAATTGCCGTTAGCTGTTT
>DUKK01000174.1 GCA_013329355.1 Candidatus Poseidoniaceae archaeon
AGGAGTTTACCGACGCCGAAATCTATCGAACCACCCAATAATCAGGAACTCGACAAAGTCACGCAAGTAATAAAAAATAATCTTGGTGGTGATGAATAATGGCGGATAAAAACAAACCGTCGAGTAAAGTTGTGTTAATTGGCTTATTTTTTCCGGTATTTTTGGTTATCGCTGTTGACATTAGTATGAATGGTCAGATTCCCAATTTTGGTATAGATGAGTGGAATCCACGGGTCGCTAATTCGGCATTGACGGCATTTATTCTCTGCACCACATTCCTCCTTGGAAATATGTTCTTCTATGGAGAGTCAAGAAAGCGTCCGCTCGCTCCAATTTTTGGCATGGTTATTGCAGTGATTGTCGGTATCAGTGCGACAGTATTTTTCATCAACCAAGGGCCGATGCTTCTCGAGGGTAATGGTTCAGTGCGTGCTCAGTTGGTTTACAATATCTCACATACTATCATTTCTATAATCGCTCTGGTATTTTCGCTTATGATTACGCTCGGAGTTTTGTTTTCGACGATTACACATTCAGATTCAAAAATTAAAAAATTGTACAATCGGCTCGAAGAAGAATAGTTTGTTACCTCCGTTTATTTCATAAAGGATTGGTAGGTGGCCAAAATACTGAGGTAAGCACATGTCAAAGGGTACACCATCCATGGGTCGTCGCCAAAAGACGACGCACATCAGATGCAGAAGGTGTGGCAGAAATGCTTACCACAAACAAAAACGGGTATGCGCTGCTTGTGGATACGGTGCAACAGCAAAAATGCGCAAGTATAGCTGGTCAAAGAAAGCTCACCGTCCAAAGGCCTGAATCCATGATTATCTATTGGCAAAATATAGCAAACAATCATTTGCTAATTGACCTGTGGTGATATTGTGTGCGGCATAATTGGCGTCGTTGGTAAACAAGGATACCATGTTAATCAATTGATTTACGACGGACTCACAGTATTACAACACCGTGGTCAAGATGCTGCTGGGATAATGACCGAATTCGAAGGTCAGTTTAGACTAAGGAAGTCAACTGGTCTAGTTCCTAATATATTCTACAGTCGTCATATGCAGAGGCTCCAAGGCCACATAGGAATTGGCCACGTAAGGTATCCAACTGCTGGGACTTCATCAAAGGCAGAATCACAGCCAATGTATGTTAATTCTCCCTATGGCTTGTCCATCGCTCACAATGGTAATTTGACCAACGCAGTTGAACTAAGGCAGATCTTGCGTGACAAGCATTTTCGACATATGAACACTAAGAGCGACTCTGAGTTACTTCTCAACATACTTGCGGTTGAGCTAACCAAGTTCTCCTCCGATTTGTCAATAAATGGCGAACCACATCTCAATATTGAGACAGTTTTCAATGCCATATCTGCATTAAATGATTATGTTAAGGGGGGTTATGCATGTGTATCATTGATTTCTGGTTATGGCTTGTTAGCATTTAGAGATCCCAATGGCATACGGCCACTTATTTTTGGTAAGCGCGAATCAGACGACGGAACCGAGTGGGTTGTTGGTAGCGAATCAGTAGCAATCACTGCCTTGGGTTTTGAAATCGAAAGAGATTTAGAACCAGGTGAAGCGATTTTTATCTCTTCATCCGGACATCTATTTACGCAGATGTGCGCCAAAGAGACTAGTCGAAACCCGTGCATATTCGAATATGTTTATTTCGCTAGACCAGATTCCGTAATTGACGGGATTTCAGTGTATGAGGCCAGATTGAATCAAGGTAAACTTCTCGGCGAGAGAATCAAACGCGAGTGGCCAGATCATGATATTGATGCAGTTATCCCGATACCAGATTCGGGAAGAATTGCTGCGCTACAGATGGCAAATACTCTCGGTGTCCCATATCGGGAAGGATTTGTCAAAAATCGATATGTTGGGCGCACATTTATTATGCCGGGTCAAGCTTTGAGAGAGAAATCTGTTCGACGCAAATTGAATACTATCGAAAATGAATTCAAGGGGAAAAATGTGCTTTTAGTTGATGATTCCATCGTGCGTGGAACGACCAGTAAACAAATAGTCGAAATGGCTCGAGAATCAGGCGCGTCAAAAGTTTACTTCGCCTCAGCTGCGCCACCAGTTAGATATCCAAATGTCTACGGTATCGACATGCCTGCAACCACCGAATTTGTTGCTCACGGACGAAGCATTGACGAGATAAATACTCACATAAAATCAGACAGGCTGTTCTATCAGAGTCTAGAAGATTTGGAGGAATCTACCCTAATGGTGGCCCCTCAAGACATAGTTTTTGATTCCAGTTGTTTCAATGGTGTCTACGTCACTGGGGACATAACTGAGGAATATCTCAAGGATTTACACGACCAGAGGAATGATAATGCTAAGGCGTCGATGAATGAAGACGATCAGGTATTGGATATCCACAATGATTCAAATTAATCCGTTGGTCTACACTACAATCTTTACTCATTAGATAGTGAACTTAATGATGTCCAAGCCGTGGGTGATATCATGCTAACTCACATGGTTGACGTTGCATTTAATCCGCAGTCAACAGTTTGCGGGTTAGCGGTTTCAGACGATGGTAATAGTTTAGCATGGTCTGAATCTAATCGCTCGGTGAATATACTTGTAGGGCGGAAAAATCATCACTTTGTTTCTATAGATAGTGACATAAAGGGAATTTTTTTCCACAGCAATGACATAATTTTTGCCGATGACGATTTTGGCTTGCGGTGTATAACTATTGATGGTAAGACTGTATGGGAATGCGAAATACCCGGAGGGGTTTCGATACTACACAACTGTGAAAGTTTCATTGCCGTGGTAGACAACCTCGGAAGATTATCAACCTTGAGCCATCAAGGAAGCTTAATCAAGTCTTTTCATCAGTTCAACTCAATTGTGAAAATTTTATCATATGATAATGGAGTTATCTTTGCTTTAGAATCCGGTTCTGTGCATTACTTAGACGGGCAAAATTCAGTATGGGAAAGACCGGCGCGAGGCGACGTTGGAGAATCAATAACCACACTTGGCTTAACCGCAAACAATAATTTGATCATTGGGCGAGAAGGATATGCATTAGTCCCTGGAGATGAAGAGGCGCTAGAACTTGAAGTATGGGATGTTTACCAGGGGACCATTCTATACCGAAGTGAAATCAAGAATCGATTGCTAGTAACCTGTTCAGATCATACTGCAACCCATTTGGGTTTTGATGATGGTTCAATTCATCAACTGACTTACCGGTCAGATAATACCTACTTGATATCAGAGGAACTTTTCTCGACAAAATATCCAATCAAGACTCTTAACTCGGGAAGTGATAATATCATTGCAGGCTCATGGTTTTACCTAAATGGCATGGCAAAAACGGGTGAATTTTGGGTTGTTGAGCATCAGGGAATAATCCAACACTCTGCTTACTGTAAGGCTACTGAAGAATTTTATTTTGCGGGTGATGACCAAAACGATTACACAGATATTGAGCCAATTGGATGCATTAAATTATCCTCAAAATTAATTCAACGAGATAAGTCAGAGTTAACTCAGTGGTTCGAACTCGAAATCAAAGATGATACTATTTCAGCAGAACAGATTTACTCAAATGACGAAAAGTTTCGTGCACTATTATCCTCTCATGAAGCGCAGGGAACAGAATTACTCGATAATGAATTAAGCAGTATCATGTCTGCTCTAGCAGAGGATGTTGATGATACACAACACGTCACTGAGCACTCAATTCCAGACAGTGATATTCTGCTTGATGATTTGATGTTTAGTGCAAAACCAACCTCTCAACCAGTCGCCAATGCCGGTCAGGATTCAGTCTATCAGTGTGGCGAACAGTCACACTGTGTCATTGTCCTGGACAGCAGTAAAACCACCGGTGACAAGAGCAAGATTGTAAGTTATAGCTGGACTAATGATGTGGGCCGAGAGGTATCGAATCTACCAAAATTTAGAGCAAAGTTGGGGCGTGGGAAACACCGCTTTGAGCTAAGAGTAATCGATGTGGATGGCAATTCAACCTCAGATTCAGTGCAAGTAGAGGTGGTATGAAGTGAACTCTGAGAATGTCTGGGTTGAATCCTTTGTGGTTGGTGCATTGGCAATGCGTTGCTCTATTGTCACAGACTTAAGGACTGGTGACACGATTATCATAGATGGTGGAGCAGAGACCGATCGAATAATATCATGGATAGAGAATTTCTCTGGCCCTGGGCCTGACTGGTCAAATGGTCCAACTAGTCAAGAGGAATT
>DUKK01000088.1 GCA_013329355.1 Candidatus Poseidoniaceae archaeon
AACCTTCTCGATTGATAACGCTGATATTGCGTTAGGAGCAATTACTGGACTGCAAATAGATAACCCGGGTGAGAATTACACCAGCGGCACATTGAGTGCTGTTGGGGGTGGTGGCTCCGGCTTTTCCGGAACCTTCACCGTCGATGCAAACGGAGCAATAGTCTCATGGTCAATCACCAACCATGGCGACTACTCGTCCGACCCAACAATTATCATCGACGGACCCCAACCAAACGGTGTGAACGGCAGTTTATCTGTAACAGCAAGAACAACAGTAGTCAATGCAAACCTAACCAATACTGGTTCAGTAATTGTTCCTATTGATGAGGTCTGGTTGTTTTTAGATGGCAGCAATGCTCGCAACTTAGCAACCTTGGCCCCGATAACTGACTCCGATAATCTGTATCCAAGCGATACAGTTGGCATAGAGTGGCGCGGTTTAGGCAGTGATGTGTTTGAAACTTTAGCGATATCAACAAACGGTTACAACAGTGCAAGAACATTACAGTGAGGAATCAACATGGCAGACGGCGGAGCATCAACATTCATCTTTTTGGCCACTGCATTGTTGGTTTCAGGAGCAGTTTCTGCTGTATTGATTAGCCAATATGGCGATATTACCACAGCCATGGAACAGGAGCGCCGGGAGGATGAAGCAGACGCTAAGACCTCGTTTGATTACGCCGGCGATTTGTCGAATGTTGCTTATGATAACAATCCAGCGAATCCAACTGAAACCATAACTTTCTACCTGATAAATAGCGGTGAATACCTTCTCGATGAGGCTTCGTTATTCGTTCAATTAGATGGTTCTGTGGTGGCTAGCGGAGACATAACCACAACGGTCCTGCCTGGTGGCGACTGGGCATCCTCAGAGCTACTTGAGGTAGAACTGAGTGGTGCCTTCGGCTACCAAGACAATGACGATGTAAAATTGACTGTCTTAGTTCAATCAGTTTCGGTTTCTGGGTATCAAGGAGAAGCAACTGAATCTACCGAGGTGAGATTAAATGCAGTCTGATGACCCATTGAATTTCCCACACAAACCGGTTGAGGATGGTTTTGCTTTTGATGTAGAGACTGATTCACTGGCAGATACCATGGGACTACGATTGCCCAACCGGTCACTCTACGTCTTGCAAGGAATAGTCGGTGCCGGTAAATCTCTAATTGCCCAACGTTTAGTCCACGGCATGCTCCACAACGGCGTCAAAGTATTAGTCGTCACGACCGAGTTAACCACGCGCGGCTGGGTAGAACAGATGGAGTCAATCGGTTACGGCGTTACTGATGCATTGCGGGAAGGTCGGTTGATGATTTTCTCCCGGTTCGGCACTGTGGCTGAAGCCAAAGCAGATGTCGGATTAACGGATGTTCTAAACAGCGAAGCTGTTGCCGAGGCAGACGTCATTATTTTTGATTCTGCCAGTGCTCTAATGCCGGATAACCTCGATGAGCATCAACGATTTGACTTGATGCAAAAACTGAGAAAAATCACCTCAGAAGGCCGGTCAGTAATGCTGTGCGTGGACCCAGAGGAAATGGATCACAAACTCCTCCACAACATGCGAGCTTCGGCTGAGGTTGTGCTTGACCTATCAACTGCGCTTATTGGCGGTGATTTGAAGCGAAGCATCGTCGTAACAAGATTCCTAAGGGCCGCCGGCCCGGTCCAAACCAGTGTTGGCTGGCGTGTTGAGCCTAGCATGGGCTTCATAGTCGACATTACTGCGGTTAGTTGAGGTGAATATGATGGCTGACGAATCTAGATTTGCTAAGGGTGACCTCAATAGCGTTATGGCAACGTATCCACACGTTGCTGATTGGGTACGTGATTTTGAGTCTCGTTATGGTTCTCGCCCAATGTATTACGGTCCGCTCGATCGGGATGCGAAAAAGAATCGCCCATACAACCTGATTTACATGGCGAAAGAGCCTATTTTTATTCACATATATGAGCCCCCGGAGGATGACGATGGTAATGGTGGGCAAACCCTGTGGTTTGGCCTGGAACCGCAACTGACTGAAGAAGAAGAAAATATGCGTCGAGAGCTAGTAGAAACCCTGTTACAAGAAGCCCCCACTGCTCCAACTTTTACCACAGACGGAGAATTTGAGAGTATTCTTACTCAGATGATTGAACGCTACTCGGTGTTAGAAACCGAGGTCGGCTTGTCACCGAGGCGACAGGGTCGCTTGTGGGAGATGATTGGGATGGATGACAAGCGTGTCATAGTAACCACCGAGCAAAGGCAACGTCTTGAGTATATCATCATCCGTGATCTAATCAAAAATGGTCCATTAGAACCACTTTTGTCTGACGAGATGCTGGAAGATATCCACTCTGTTGGTCTCAAGCATATTCACATGGACCACAAGGTCTTCGGCATGGTTACTTCTAACATTAGGTTCAGAGAGCGAGAGATTCTGTCTCGCTATTTGAGGGCAATGTCTGAACGTATCGGTCGTCCAGTGTCAGACAACAAACCAATTATTGATGGTGCATTGTTAGACGGTTCACGTATCAATATCATATTCTCAGATGATGTTTCAATGCTAGGGCCGTCATTTACTATTCGTAAATTCGCTGAGGAGACAATCTCTATTATTCAACTCATAAAGTGGGGTACAATATCCTCTCAAGTTGCTGCCTATATTTGGATATGCTTGGAGTATGGTATGTCAGTGCTGGTCTCCGGAGAGACTGCATCTGGCAAGACTACAACTCTCAATGCCATCCTGCCATTTATCGATCACAACGTTAAGATATACTCGGCCGAAGATACACCTGAGGTAAAAGTTAGACACAAGATTTGGCAGCGCTTGGTCACCCGTGACTCAAAAAATGAAGAATCGAGGGTCGAAATGTTCGATTTGCTGAAAGCCGCACTTCGAAGCCGGCCAAGATACATCATCATCGGTGAGATTCGTGGCGTCGAGGGTGCTACTGCGTTCCAAGCAATGCAGACTGGACACCCAGTTATTGCAACATTCCACGCCTCATCAATTGTCAAGATGATTCAAAGATTTACTGGGGATCCAATCAATGTCCCGATCCGATTCTTTGACAACCTAAATTTTGCTATATTCCAAGAGGTGGTAGAGGCCCCGGGCGGTGGAATCGCCCGAAGAGTTACCGGAATTGATGAGGTAATTGGCTATAACAAACACAGCGATGGTGTCCTTACTCGTGGCATGTTTGAGTGGGATCCAGTCAAAGATAAGCACTACTTCCGAGGTATGTTTCAAAGCCATTTGCTAGAAAATAAAATTGCTGCAATGGCTGGTTTCGCCAATAAACGTGATATTTACGATGAAATGTTGCGTAGAGCCGCAGCGCTGGACAAAATGGCCAACCGTGATTTAACACATTACGATGATGTGTTTGACTTACTCGGCATCTACTACAATAATGGATTCGAAGCCTTCGACCGAGCAATTGACACTTGGACAGGGGTCAATCACGGTTAGGAGATGTGAAAATGGAGAGAATGCCAATCTGGCAAGTAGCGGTAAAGCGGCTCGAAATGCCGTTTCAGCGCTTCTTGTTCTTATTTGTTGGTGGAGCCGCAGTAACTGGATTGATCGCTGCTA
>DUKK01000054.1 GCA_013329355.1 Candidatus Poseidoniaceae archaeon
ATTTATTGCTTAAACTGAGAGCATAACCGTACAAGATTGAAGCAAAAATTGCGTTTCTATTTGGTACTACTGTTGATTTCATTTGGGATTCTTCATAGTGTCCTTGAGGGATTTTATCACCCGAGGTTAATGAACCGCTAAATGTCGACATAATCGAGGACAAATCTACAACACTGTGAGTTACATCATAACCTTGTTTGGCGAGGTATTCGATGTTCATTTGTGCCCGACTTAGTTCAATTAGGTGTTTCTGTCCGTAATTGAATCCGATTGTATAAACTGTCTTACCATTCCGAAGTAATCTGAGAAGCAGGGAGGTAGAATCCATTCCGCCACTGAAGGCCATAACAGCAATATCGTTCAGTCTATCCCCATCCATTTATGAGTTTGAAGTGATAATCTCCAGTTTGGGTGGTTTTTGACTACCGCTTCAGTCTGGGCAAAATTTTTGCCGTTCCATTCAACAGATTCCGAATCAAGATAACACGGTTGCAAGTACAAATTTGCGAATCCATCTATTAAGTCATCATACATTGATAGATCTTGTCCGACGTAGACACATTTTAGTTCGTCCCCAGTTCTCTGTTTTATTTTGGCGCTAGGATATAATTGATCTTTTGGAGATACACAAATCCAATCAATAAGTCCCTCTTCAATTGGAATAGTTCCGTTGGTTTCAATCGATATGTGATATCCATTCTGTTTTAATAGCCGCTGTATTGGCCACAGATTGTTAATCATCGGTTCGCCACCGGTAAATATTACATTCTTACATTCATATTTTGTTACCTGGTCGATAATGGCTTTACAAGTCATATTTTCATATGTTAGAAAATCTGTGTCGCACCACTCGCACCTAAGGTTACAGTTACCAAATCTAATGAATACATGCGGTATTCCTGCCCTAAACCCTTCTCCTTGAACAGAGTGGAAGATCTCAACAACGTCATATCGATACTCTAAATCTGACTTAGCATCAGATATCGTCCGTTGTATGACACTACTAGACATATCATCACTTCAGTTATTGATTAGTTGGAACAGTTCTTGTCTTGCCTCAGCTTTGTCAAAGAAAACACCCCGCATTGCCGAAGTGGTCATGAGTGCGTTTGCTTGTTTCACACCTCGACAGCGCATGCAACCGTGCGCTGCTTCAATTATAACGGCGCAGCCAAGTGGAGCAAGATACTTTTCTAAATCATCGGCAATATTCTTAGTAATACGTTCTTGGTTTTGCAGCCGCCTAGCGTGACATTCGACGATTCGAGATAATTTAGAGATGCCTACTATTTTATCGATAGGTATGTAGGCAATGTGCGCCTTACCATTAAACGGTTGTAGGTGATGTTCACAGGTTGAGTGAAACTCAATATCTTTGAGCAGAACTATTCCATCATAGCCCTCTCCATTGAATGTTGAACTGAGTATAGCCTCAGGATTCATTGTGTAGCCACTGAATATTTCATCCCATGAGTCAATGACTCGGTCAGGAGTATCCAGTAGACCCTCACGTTGGTAGTCGGTTTCGAGATAACTAAGGAGTGTTCTTACCGCCTCTTTTGCATCATGTTTTGTTGGCATTTGACTATCTCCCATTTCTAAAATCAATTTCATCTAACTGATCGAGTAGCTTCCGACACGCAGTCCGAATTGCGTCTGCAACACTAACGAATTTTTTTTCATCACCAACATGTCGTTTGATATCGCTTAGAATTTCAGCGGGCATATCAAGGGACACTTTGGGCATATTAGTCCGTCTGGTAATGGCCATATAAGTATTCGTGTAGTAATACTCTGGTATTACTATTGTGTGTTAAACTCGGTGTTTTTTAATCCAATTTGGCGAATATTGAAGAAGCGTCAACATTACAGGTGTATGATGAAGGCGGTGAGCAGGGTAAGTGAAGCGCTCGATGCGCTTACAGAAATACGTAATAATTCTGGTAAAATGGACACTACTGGACTGACTGACAGTGTCATAGCAAAATTTTGCCAGTTGGATGAAAATTTACTCTTGGCGATAACTGAAGGTGTTACTAACCATCGAAATTTACGTAACTCATTGGGTGATGAAATGATGCTTACCAATGAGCCAGACCTCGTAGCATCCTTACAAGCGGATTATGTCAATTTTTATGCACCTGCTACCGTCAATCCCTATATCGCGTTGGCTGCCAGAGGGCCATGGATTATCACGTCCCACGGTGCCGTAGTTCACGACAATGGTGGTTACGGGATGCTAGGTGCAGGTCATGGACCGTCAGCCGTAATTGATGCCATGTCGCAAAACTGGGTCATGGCTAATGTCATGACACCATCGTTTAGCCATAGCAGGCTAGCCAATGCGCTAAAGAAAGAGTTAGGTAACACTCGTGGTTATTGCCCCTTTACTAAGTTCATCTGTATGAACAGCGGTTCAGAATCTATGACTGTAGCTCTGCGTATCGCTGACATCAATGCCAACAAGCAAACAGGTCCGGGTGGAAAATACGAAAATTACCCAATTAAGATGATTGCTGTTGAACGTAGTTTTCATGGCAGAACGGATAGGCCTGCTCAAATATCTCATTCATGTAAATCTGGCTATGACAAAAACCTGGCGACCTTCAAAAAAAGGGATAACCTAATTTTAGTTCCTGCTAATGATCCTGAGGCACTCGAACGCGTATTTGAGAGATCTGTTAAAGAAAAATTCTTCATTGAACTTGTCGCAATTGAGCCAATACAAGGCGAAGGCAACCCAGGAATGTGTGTAACTAGGGATTTTTATGATGCTGCCAGACGATTGACTATGGAATATGACTCAATGCTGCTGGTTGATTCAATTCAAGCAGGTATCAGAGGACAAGGATGCTTATCAGTCATCGATTATGAAGGGTTTCAAGATGCTGAAGTTCCAGACATGGAAACATGGTCTAAAGCGATTAACGCAGGTCAGTATCCGCTCTCAGTATTGGGCATGAATGATCGAGCATCTTCAATGTATGTGGTTGGCATCTACGGGAACACGATGACAACAAATCCTCGGGCGCTTGAAACTGCTGTTGCAGTACTCGAACAAATAACCCCTGAACTGCGAAAGAATATCAAAGATCGCGGTGATGAATTTGTTGAAAAATTAAAACTGCTGGCCGAGGAACTTCCCGGAACCATTACCAAAGTTCAGGGCACTGGTCTGTTGCTAAGCGCTGAACTCGTGCCTCACAAATATCCAGTTGTTGGTTTTGA
>DUKK01000063.1 GCA_013329355.1 Candidatus Poseidoniaceae archaeon
TCAACTGGGTCATTCGCCTGGTTCTCCAATGACTCGACGGTATGCCAGGTTCCTGGCTTCTGCTCAACAGAATCGCTGCTCTAGATAAGTTAGTGCAGCAGAGTATTCCAAGATTCTCGATCCTTAAGTGTTTCTGATACTCCTGCACTTAACTTCAATTGTGCTGCATTGAGACTTCCGTGGTGCTAGTTTCGTGGATCTCAGATGAAAAATCCTTACCACCAAGCTACTGACGAGGCTGAGGATTTCTAGCACCAGTTCTAAAGAAGGCAGGTATCAATCGATAGGACAAGCGCCAGTTTGCCTAGCTCCTGCAGTTTGTGCATCAGCCGAAATTGGGTTCAAGCTAAGACTCCTAATTCTTCGATCATCCCCTGCATCTAACTCAGCTTCATCATAAGCTTGGTTTACATTCCCATGAAAAGCCAACATGTACTCTGCAAATGCGTCCTGTTCACCTCCAGTTTCGCTGAAACTGTTATTCAAACCAGGATCCTGCAATAAGTTCGCATCAGGATAATCTTCTTCATCTCCATATTTCTGACCATCATACAAGTTCACTCGGTTTGGATCACTCAACTCTCCAAAAGGATAACCATCTCCGCCATTGACTAAGAAATTCAGAGACACTAGTTTGATTCTAAAATCGTTGTTGACCAGAGAGCCGTTTTCAACAAGCAAAGTGCCGTCAGAGCCATCACGATTCAGTAAAACCAGCTTTCTTACTCTCTGACCATTGCCTGTACTCGTTCGAGGTTGGTAAGTTGCATCATATTCGAATCTCATCCCAGCCACTTGAGGAAATTCTCCAGGCGCATCATCTGTGCCGACATCACGCAAACCATTCTCTAGAAGATCTTTCAATTCGCTAGGCAACACGTCAACTACGACTAGTCCATTGTCAAATCTGAAAGCTGATTCGAGATGACCCTGACTAATTGCTTTGTCAGCTCCACCAAGTTTACCAAATGAGCTTGGAGGCAAGAGATCCAACTTTCCAGCACTGTTTTGCCTCTCAATCCCTATAGATGATCTGATGCCGCCACCGTTCTTAAGTGAAACATCTACTGTTGCCACACCCTCTAATAATTTATTTGCATACCATAAATTTGCTTCTGCACTTAAATTTCCAAGTCTAGTTTCTTGGACCCTTACTGAATATCTTCGTCCATCCAGATAGACATTTGTGTAGCCGATTGGCTTTGCATACTTGGCTTTGATAACTTCCATTAGAGCATTTGAAATTTTGTTTGCTGCTTCTGCAGGGGTTCCACCCACACTCGACACGACTGCAGGAGTTGCTGCGTAGGCGCCATTCAATTTCGAGTCAAGTCGATTGGTTAGTAACTCGCCATCTCTGTCGAAATGAGCTACTAATCGGCCGAGGTATTTGTGATCTGAGCTAACATTTACGATAGCTGTTGGGCTTCCACTTAGATCATTCGTTAAAAATGGGTATGTTTCTGTGAAAGCTGTATCTGCAGCGACACTCGAAGTGTAGAGGACATCATTTTCATCGCCCATCATTGCTCCTGAGCCACCAGCAACAATGATATCCACATTCTCCAGTTTCCTGGCCAGAGATTTCTCGCAATTTAAATTTTGCAAATGAGAGAGCAAAACAATTTTGTTTATGCCTTTATTTGTCAGGGTATCAACAGATTCCTGAACAATTGGCGCCAAGTCTGATGTTGTAAATGGCAATGTTGGATAAACTTTGAGGTCTCCCGGCGATGTGATAATCGGCATCTCCGGAGTTGATACCCCCACAATCCCAATAGTTTCACCATCTAAAATTTTCACAGCATATTTAACAAACTTTGCTCCCAAGTCTTCCACAATTGTACCGTCTTTGCCGCGTTCGAGATCTGTCTGCTCAAAATTGCTTACATTTGTAGTTACAAATGGGAAACCTGCAATGAAGTCGTCTTTATTAATTGCATCAGCAAGATTACCAGTTCCTTGGTCCAATTCATGGTTACCCAGTGCGCTAGCATGTAAGCCAAGCTCATTTAGTATTGCAAATTCAGCGTGGCCAGGCTCATCGCTTCCGGTAATGCTTTCAATCTCATCGCTCTCAGAGGCAAAGTATCGCGGACCAGGAATAATATTGTCACCAGAACTGACAAATAGAGTTTTTGGACCAAGTTTGGGATCATTCTTAAATGCGTTCACTAGTGCGCCGAAATATTCCATGGACTCAAACACATCATATACTGATCCATCTACGTCTGAGAAGTGCAACAGTTGGAGAGTAAAGTCCACATCGTTATTATCATCTGCGGCATAGCTTGGACTGGCAAAAACAACAGCGCTGAGAGCGCCAAACATAAATTTTTTCCAATTTTTCATATAATTTTATTGCATTGATTGAAGGTGGTTTTATTTCTAAACCAACAATGTTAACAGTAAGGTTTCAATCTACATGTCACTCAAAAAGCAGTTTGCAATTCTCAGAAGACGTTTTCTAAATACTGGGCCTAATCTGGAGAGCTGAGAGAGAAATATATTCTTTGGCACCTCTTCACACTTTGATCAAAGTCAGTGCACTTTTCCAGTTGAACAGAAAATGTTCTCATTTGAACTAATATTCACAACACCACAATTATTTACAACGAAAATTTCTCTAGTGGAATTAATTTCTGTCCCTTCCACTAT
>DUKK01000106.1 GCA_013329355.1 Candidatus Poseidoniaceae archaeon
GTGCACAAGGCATTTGATAAACCACACAAACATGGAGATTGATGAGACTATGGACGTAAAATCTACCGCTGGAAAATTACTGAAAGGCGACATTACTGGTGTTGTTTCAGATGTGAAATCAACCATTAAACGCTCGCTTACATTGGTTGGTGTAATAATTGTCACTGTCGCCGCCAGTATAGGGTCTGGACTCTTTGTCCTACCATCATTTGCTGCTTCAGTCATGGGAACAGGAATTTGGTTGGCATTCCTGTTAGCCGGCATTGTCTTCCTGCCGGGCACCCTATCAAAATCCGAATTAGCCTCTGCAATGCCGGTTAATGGTGGAGCCTACGTTTATCTTGAACGATCATATGGACCACTGATAGGGACCATAAGCGGTCTCGGTCTATGGGCCTCATTCTTACTAAAATCAGCCTTCGCCTTAATCGGATTTTCTGCCTACATGTATGCGGTAACAAACTATCTTGATATCGAGACAAATTCCACATTTGTCATAATGTCAGCCCTATTACTAATCACCATACTGAATATTCTTGGCATCAAGAAAGTTAAAGCGTTCCAAACTCCAATTCTCGCACTGACAACCCTGCTAATTTTGATCATCTGCGCAGTTCAGTTATTTGACGCTAACTTTGAATTTTCTAGGCCAGTTGATGGGGCATTTGATGTCGCAACCAGTGACCCAGTTTTGGTTGCCGAGGCTGCCGCCTTGGTATTTGTTGCATACGCTGGAATCTACAAAGCAGGTGCTCTGGGCGGAGAGGTAAAAGAACCCGAAAAGAACCTACCACAAGGGATGCTGATTTCTCTAATCCTGATTACCCTGCTATACGTAATTGTTACTTTCATCATGATGGGGGCAATTGACGGTGAGTGGTGGTTAGACTCGGATGGTGCCCCTCGAGAAGACCCAATCTTTGCCTTTGTTGATGCTGTAGCAGCAACGGAAATCGGTATTGCAATGGCACTACTTGCATTCCTCACCATGATTTCAGGGGCTTTGTCTGGGCTGCTTGCGGCATCAAGATTCCTATTTGCGATGGCCAAGGACTGCTTACTACCAGATAAGTTGAGTGACACCAATGAAAAATTTGGAACGCCACAGTGGTCAATTATTCTGACTGGTGTAGCGATGGGTGTTTGCATCCTTACTTTACCGGTAAAAGATGTGGCAAAATTAGCATCAGGTTTCCAAATTATGGTTATCGTTGCATTGAATACCTGCGTAATGGTACTGCGGCGAGATGACCCCAAGCATGATTGGTATCAGCCGACATTTAAATCACCATTTTATCCTTATGTGCAGATTTTTGGGATCATCGCAGGCGGCACATTAGTTGCTTTAATGGGAATCAAAGCAATTATTGGAGCGGTTGCTGCCCTAATTCTCGGAGTTGCTACCTACCAAATCTACGGCAAGAAACACTACTCTGAAATTAACCAATAGGGAGCATACTCGAGTTGTGCAGGTCTATGCGGTTCTGTTCCAAGAACCATCTATCCCAACGTTCCAGTATTGTATCTCGCCACTAACGTCGACATACCAACCACTTGCTCCCTGTTGTTCTGGAACGATGGCTTGCATAACACCTAGTCTTCCGGCTTCAGTAGCAAGTCGAGTTATCTCGGCAGGTGCTAATGTTGGTCTGTTATTGAGTGGGACAACAGGTGCGGCTTGAGCCGGAATATTTTGCGGTGCTGCTGGTTGATTTCTAGCTGTTTCAACGATTGATTCTTCTGCTTCATCATAGTAATCATCGTCATACTCATCATCGTCATATTCGCCATCGTCAAACCATTCTGCATCATCAGGCTCATAATTTGCTCTGCGTACTAATACTACCATAGTTGTCAGAATCAAACCAAGCAACACTGCCGCAATAGTCATCGCCGTATTTGTTGAACCTATGGCGCCACCGAGTAATACAGACTCGACATCGAAAAAGGCCTGCGTTACCAAACCATTCCAAGTGATGCTACATGAACGGTCCAACCCTGATTTTGAGATCTCTAACTCCCAAGTATCAGATGTGATGAAACTGTCCGAACCAGATGTGCAACTTATGGTGGTATTTTCTGGCTCCACTGCAACTTTGTTATTATTTATATCAACGCCATAGACTCTTAGCAAAGCAGTGTCACCTTGCTTGTAATTCCGATTCTCAATCTCACCAAAAATCTGTACTGGCTGCCCAGGTTGGATTGTTAATGCTATGCTATGTTGAGCATCATCTTGAAAGAAAGTCAAACTGTAATCACCTGAAACATTGCCTGTGAACGTCCAATAACCCCGACCAGCAATTGATGGGACAAATTCACCAATGGTTGAATTGAGGTTCGTTGAGACCGTTTCAGCAGGTGCTAGGTTACCTCTTGAGTCTGAGATTTGTATGAAAATGTCAGCCTCGACACCCGATTCAACGATGAAACCAGAATCGAAATTAGTGATAATTTGCCGAGCATCACCGGCAGATACTGTAAGTGAAACAACAGAAAATACTCCAGCTGCATTGGCCTGGATTTCATGACTACCGATAGTTGTTGGTATCCATTTGTAATCCAAGAGTGACATGGTTAGAGTTTGGTCTTCTCCATCGATGGTCCAGTTAACGGAAATGTCGCTTAATTGGTTACCGTATGAATCAAAAAATTGAGGATTCAAATCGAATGGTTGGTCAATGGGAATCTTTAATCCCTGACCATCAAGCTCAATCTTTGCCAACTCACCAAAACCGACTTGCTCAATTTTCTGCGAATCAAACAACACCCCTGAGGCATTGTCAAACCAAGTGCCGCGTACCGCATAAGCACCGACAGCATTTGGCACCAATGTGTAATAATCCCCTTGCTGGGTCATTGCTGATTCATTACCGATTAAGACCTCAATTGTTCCGTTAACATTCCAAGTATTGCCCGCCAAATCATAGGCCTGAACAACCACTGTTGATTGCTGACCAACCGCAAGTTTGTGCGGTGTCATAACAACTCTAGTATCAATTGCCAAACCGTGTTGGACAATTACTGTCGCGGTTGAAATAATACCAGAATCGTCAACAGTCAACGCATGACTTCCCATTGTCATCGGCGTCCAATAAACGCGACCATCTTCCTCACTGATCGTACCAGAGGTGACCGAGAAATTTGTTATTGGTGGAGTGATTAGACCAGAAAATCCGAGATTATCAGTTCGGTATGCTGCCAACTCGTATTTTTCACCAGCAATGTAGAAATCTTGGTCCGGTATGATGGCCAAACTTGAGGCTGTTGCATCGGCTGGAACTACTCTGATTGTTCCCGTTCCTGATATTGGCCCGGCTGAAACAGTGACATTCCAGGAGCCTGGGTGAGATGCGTAGTAATATCCAGTATTGTTGATGCTGCCGTTTTCGACGAACCATAACTGTGGCCCAGCCAAACTTGTCGCCATCGAATAACCGTTCGCGTCAAGCAATGTTGGTGTGAGTTGTATTGGTGAGCCACTGCGAACTATGATATCATCATCAAAGGTGAATTGGTATGGCGAACCTGCAGCAACAGTTACTATCGCTGTCGCTTCCATTTGATACAGTCTGGCAGTCAAATGATAGTCGCCAGTATCAAGTGGTATCCACACAGGATTTCCTTGGCCAAAATACTCCCCTTCGATGCTCCACGCTGCTTGGTCTGTTGGGCTGGGATTCCCTCTAGCATCCAATAAGTTTGCAGTAAGAATGTTGTTTTGTAATACCTGTCCGGAATCAATTGACACCTCTATTGATTGACCAATGCCTGGAGTCACTGTGATATTAAACTCATCTGTAAGATTGGTATATCTCGCCTGTATAGTGATAACTCCAGAGTTCCATGGGTAGAAAGTCCCCTCGGCAGTTATAGTCCCATTGGTAGATGACCAAATTATGTCTCCGGCGACCTCGCTATTGACAGAATCGTATAGTTTTGCTGCGAATGTCACAACCTCATCAGCACTCATTATGTAGGCAGGCGGCGTTATCTGCACTCTGACGGCGGAACCACTTTCCAAAGGATCTGGTTGCGAATCAA
>DUKK01000129.1:0-143 GCA_013329355.1 Candidatus Poseidoniaceae archaeon
TGTCGTATAATCTTTTTTTTTATATACTTACAAAATATTTGAATGAGGAAGATAATCAATTATCCAATATGGTGAGAAAAAATGTCGAATACTCTTGATCATAGTCGGCAATAACACTGATAATTTGACAGTGCCATTGAGTC
>DUKK01000129.1:447-5497 GCA_013329355.1 Candidatus Poseidoniaceae archaeon
CAGTGCCATTGAAAATAAAAATCAATTGAATATTACAATTCTCAATTGAAATCTTGGCAAATAATCTTGCGCTTTGTTAATGAAATATCACATTTTAGGCGCAGTATGACCCAAGAGAACGTAGTGCATTTCTTGGGCGAAATCATTGGACTTGGGGAGGAAGTTCTGGTCAGGGTTTTGTTAAACCACAACAATTGTACAATCCCGGAAAAGTATTTTCACTCAACTCTAGAAAAATTCTCAGCAAGTTTAGAATTCGTCAAGCATAAACCACAAATACATATTCAATCCAGTGTTTCAAAGCATGACGTAGTGGTATTTTTCCACTTTGATGACGGCGAAATTGATACCTCGGTTCTCGTTAACTATCCATGTTCTGTAATTCTAATTTCGGATAATCCTTCGGCAATTGGTCTCCTTGATGAATCAATCAAATTATTGCATATTCATGATATGATTCACCATGTGGATAATAACCAATACAACACGAAACTCGATCAACTGCTAGAATTATGCATAAGAGGCCATTCTCTTGATAATGACAGTCAGTCAAACCTGCATTGGTGGGTTTCTCAGCAAGATGTAGCAGCTTGCTTAATCAGATTAATAGATCACATCGAGAAACTGCCTCAAATAACGGATTTGTGTGGCAGGAGGGGATGGAGTAGCAAGGAAACATTAGAACAATTGCAGTTACTTTATCAGCGAACCCTAGCCGGTGCGTCGGGTAAGTTTATTCCCGAGCATTTAGTAGTAAAACCAGTGTTAACTCAGATTCTCCAAGGTAGTAAACTGAATATAAGATCAGCAAGACCCGATTTATCAGTAATCGATGATGTCTTACGGGCGGCTGACGGCCAACGCTGGCGACCGCTGATAACGCTTAGAACTAGTTTGATGCATTACCTAGCAACAAAAGACCTGGATCACAACGTCTGAGGCCCGCCTTCTGGAATTACCGTAAGGCTGCTTAGATTGCCATATAGCGTTGGTCCGTGGGTAAAGGTGCCGAATATTCCTGTATCACCATTAGGATTGTGCGATAAGGCTAGCCACGGTCTACCGTATGCATCTATTTGCATATCAATAAAATCGCCAAAACCGCCACAGCGTTCATAGCCACAGGTTGGACTTGCATTGTCTAGTGGGTCATCGTTGGCATTAACCTGAACGGTGGTAATCAATGGTGTCTCGTTAAATGCATCGGTCATTACTGAAATGTAGCCATCCCACAAACCATCACCATCTTCCCCAATGTAGCCAAACGCAACCCTGCCCGGGTCACCGGCTATCACCACGGGAAAACCGGTTCCCTGGAGGTGATTCGGGGCAATCATTACTGCATCGGACCAGGTCTCCGCATGGTCCGTTGAGTACGAGAAATAAGGTAAATTGTCAATCCCCATCCACATTGCGTAAACGTTACTCTGTGTATCGGTATCAACTTGGGCTTCCTCTGCATTCCAAGTGTCTGCAGTGCCAGATTCCTCAGTCGGCAGAACGTGCTCTGTCCAAGTTATCGCACCGTCTTCAGTCTTATACATTGAATATCCCTCACCATTACAGCCGATCTGGCCACGGTAAAAATTACCGTTCTCTGCTCCTATTATGTGAGCTGATAAACCTCCGCTCTGGCAGTCAACTGGTGCTCCGGGTAGTTCAGGACCCCAGGTGAAGCCGCCATCTTGGCTCGCTGAACATAAAGGTGCAGGGTAATTTCCGTTGATGCAAAATACCCACAAAGTCTCATGCAACAAGCCACCATATGGTGAGGAAGCGATTGTTTGGTGATCCTGGACAGAATAGCCTGTGGCAATTGACGGTCCCGTCCATGATTGTCCCTCATCATCGGACCATTCAACAGTCATGCCGCCAAGTGCATGCATGTCGAATTTCATTATTCGGTCAGTCCATGGATCAACATAGACATAAGGATCGTTGGAATTTGCGACTGGTGGAACAGCGCCGTATACATCTTGGCAGGTGTAGTCAGTGATTGCAGTCATCTCAACCATATTACTACATTGAACAATTGCTGTTGAACCTGCGTTGCCGTTACCCCAACTAGTTATGTATAGATTTCCAGAGGACGTAATTCCCATGGTCGGCTCGAATGTTGACATTCCTATGCTGTAATACGACGAGGTTGCATAAAATGGAATGTTATCTCCGCCCAAGGCCGAGGTATTGTTCATCGCATTAATGCCGCCAGGATAATGATACCAAGTTCTCCCATCAAGCATAGTTTCGAACTGAAAGAATCCCGATGTCTCTTCAATAATCTCGCTTTTTTCTTCACCAAAGCAGCCTGATAATGACATAAATGCCATTATCAAGACCATAAATAATGCATTCTGTTTTTTACTCATGTTAATTCCCTCCAAATAAATCATAACCAATCAGTGGTAAAAGCACACTAGCGTCTCCTTCAACACAGACATTTGGGGCTTCAGGTCGCATTTTACCCCACGAAATGGCTTCTTTCAATCTCGCACCTGACAAACTTCCATCGTGCTCAGGCGCAGTTGTGATGTATACTGCAGCATCTAGTCCTCCACGATATTGATTCCACCAAATAACGTGATGTTTTGAGATACCTCCACCGACCATCAATGCATTGGAAACCTCAACATCCCATGTTAGATCGCTCATCACCTGCTCATCGGCTAGCGTATCAATGTGGAAATCTCGATGTTTTTGTCTAAACATGAAAAGTTGGGCACCAACAGAACCATCGGTTATCCCTGGAATACATACGGGAATACGGTGTTTCCACGCCCAATAAATTAGGGAGTCAGGCTTACCAATTCTTTTACCGAGTTCCCAAACCAAATGAACGGATCCGAAACCTATCCAGGCATCAGCACCGGTCAGTCCCGTTTCTCGCAGTCTTGCTGCATAGATGTCCTCTAACGCTGGCATTACCACTTGTTCAATTATTTCACCATATGATGAATTAGGCACAATCACATTTCCTAACCGCATCAGCGAGTGCTCACCAAGTTCGATATCATCTAATTCGAATGCACCATGGTAATATTCTTGATACGAGCGTGCTATATCATGATCAAGTGTTCCACAAGTTGTGGAAATTACATTGAACATCTTCTGTTTTGCCGCTTCAACAAAAAAACTGCGGGTACCGGTTGCACACAAACAAGCAGGAAATGACAGCCAATTGCAGACTTTACTCTCATCGCCACCGACTGCATCTAATTGTGCTTTCATGCCCTTGAGAATGGTCCTAGCGGTGGCTAGTTTTGTCGCAGTAAAACCTCCAGCACTGGCCATTTGGTCAATAAGGGAACTAGGGGATGTAATCTCTGCGAAGCGATAGTCTCTGACGGGGACATCGAAGTCGTCCGGGGACAGCGCCATAATCCACCCAACTACATCCCAAACATGAACCTGTTCATCGCAGTAACAATTGTTCTAACTCGAAAGCTCGGTCTCTTAGTTTTGCTGCTTGCTCAAAATCAAGTTGCTTAGCGGCATTTTCCATCTCCGCTTTCACCTCCATCAGCATCTCAGTAATTTGTTCAATTGTGAGGTCTTCCTCGATGGCAAAATCATTAAGATTTTCCAATTGAAAATTTGAATCCTCAATTGATTTTTTATTTTCAACAGAGGTCCTACTCCATGCGCCTGCTCCCAAGCCCAATTTTTGCGCCCAGTCACCGTCACCTCTGCCTCCTTTCTTGCCCACCAAGCGTTTGTTGCCTGCAGAGGTATTTGTACCGGTAATGAACTCATCATCCTTGGAGTACATTGCTGGTAAGGCTTTCTTAATCGTCTTTGGAACTATGTCGTGTTGTTGATTGTATGTCTCCTGACGGGCTCGCCGCTCAAGAGTCTGCTGTATGGCAGCTGACATTGACGGTGACATACCATCGGCATAGAGTATAACTTTGCCATTTTCATTTCTAGCAGCTCTACCGATGGTTTGCAGCAGACTTCTTTCGTTACGCAGGAAGCCCTGCTTATCGGCATCGAATATTGCTACCAAACTTACCTCCGGGATATCTAAGCCTTCTCTGAGTAGATTGATTCCAACAATCACATCGATATGCCCAATTCTCAGGGCATTGATAATCTCAGACCGTTCGATGGTGTCAATTTCTGAGTGCAAATGATGAGACTTAATCCCCATACTGTTCAGATATTCTGAAACCTCCTCAGCAAATTTTATGGTTAACACAGTTATCAAACACCGTTCATTTTTGCTGACACGTAGGTTAATCTCAGATAATAGGTCACTTACCTGGCCTTCCGTTTCTCTGACTTCGATGTTGGGATCGAGCAAGCCTGTCGGTCTTATCTCCATTTTCGAAATGTGATTTATTGATTGAATCATATCATACATGCTTTCGGATTCTGGATGTTTCTTGCTAAGGTCCGGCGGTCCTGCTCCACCGCTTGATTGGGCATGTAGCAATCCGTTGGGTATCGTCTGTCGGGTCACCTCGCATAGATGGCGTAATTCACGCTCTCCTGGTGTGGCTGAAACATAGACCATCTGTGGGACAAGCGATTGAAATTCGGGAATCTTTAGTGGTCTGTTATCGGCTGCTGTGGGTAATCTAAATCCGTGCTCAATGAGACTCTCTTTACGAGATCTGTCGCCGTGATACATCCCTCCAACCTGTGGCAGGCTGACGTGTGACTCATCCATTATGACGAGGAATTTTGCTGGATCGCCATGGAATTGTTTAGCACAGGCAGCAAAGAAATCCAGCAGACAATACGGTCTTTGGCCACGCTCTCGACCATCAAAATGTAGTGAATAGTTTTCAATTGATTGGCAGTGACCTATCTCTCTTAGCATCTCTAAATCGTATCTGGTCTTCTGCTCGATTCGGTGGGCCTCTAAATCCTTGCCCAGGCTTTTGAAATGGGCGATTCGACCATCGAGTTCGGTCTCTATCGATTCGAGCGCCATCTCGAATCGTTCAGGACTTGTCATGAAGAACTCCTTAGGGTGAATCCACGCTTCGTCAAGATTGTCAAGAACTTCCCACGACACTGGGTCACAGACCTGCACTCTGGTGAC
>DUKK01000095.1 GCA_013329355.1 Candidatus Poseidoniaceae archaeon
CCTAGAAACCTAGCAAAATCAGTAACGGTTGAGTAGTCAGAGCGTCGTAAACCGTTGCTCTTCAGCCTTCCATTTGAACGGTTTATAGCCAAGCAAGTGATTGGTATGGCGCATTTTTATGACGCTCATCTTTCGACTAACTTCATCAGCTGACCGCTCCATCACTAGATGTATTACACCATCTGAAAGATAGTCTTCAATACCATATTCGCCAAATTGTTTGTGGTCCTCACCAGTCATTTCACAGATGAAAAAGGAGGTCAATTCCAGTCTTCGGACGGCTTCGAAAAGTCGGAATATTTCATCACGCGGGTTTTCCATTTTTGTCAGCGTGAAGAAGGCTCCAAGTGAATCGAAAACCAACAATTCAAAGCCAATAGATTGGCGATATGATGTTAGTTGTTTAATCAGTTGCCCCATCCAGTCTACTCGATTACTCATTCCCTGTTCATCTAACTGAACGCGCAGGTCAACTAAGTCGATAATTGCGATTCGATTTCTGACGCGTGGGTCGTCCACATTCATTCCCATATTGCTCATATGAGCTCTAAGTGATTCCTTACCCTGCTCCAGAGTTATGTATATGCCACTGGTTTCCCCATACAGCACCGCATTGTATAGCATCGAAAATGTCAAACTAGATTTCATTGCACCTGAGGCCCCGGCAACCAGACAAATGTGGCCTTGAGGGATACCACCCTGCATATTTTCATCTAATCCTTCAATGTGAGTTGGTATTCTTTCCAGTCCAGCCATTGTGCCACCATTTGTCGGAAGGTTGTCCATCACTTGAATATGTCTAAAATTTGACGAGGTAAATAGTAAGGTTGATTGATTGGGAAAATTATTATTTTACGATGAGGGTTTGGCTTGCATCGAAGTCTGCGAGGAGGGCAGAGATGCTCAGGCAAATATTCCCAAATCTCACTTGTGTGGGCATTGATTCAGTTAAAGAAACCTCAAAATCAACCGTCGTTTCAGGTCAGGTGTTGGAAATCTGTCAAAAAAAGGCTGCAGCAGCACACCCCGATAAAAATTATGAATTGATTGTCGTGAGTGATACAATGATCCAAGACCCAGATGTTGATGTGCGAGCAATGGGTAAAGCCAACGATGCTATTGAGGCAGCAGCAATGTTACATCGATTAGCAGGCCGCCGGCACAGAGTTTGGACGGCTACCGGAATTTATTACAAATCAAAGTGGGAATTTCATCTCAATGAAGCTATAGTTGAGATTGATGCCCTGACCGATGAGACTCTAGTTGAACTGGTGTTAAATAATTCGTGGGTCGGTAAGGCTGGCTCATATGACCTTGCTGGGGGCATGAGCCGATACGCACGATTGGTAGAGGGCGATGAAGCAACAGTGTTGGGTATTGCTGGAGATGCGATGGAGAGACTTGTTCAACTCAGTGATTATGAGGTGTAGCGCTCATAGTGCATTGGGATTCTGTGCCAAGTATCTAATGATAATACCAAATCTTTGAACAATATTATCACCATGTAAATCATCATTGAGGTTAGGGCGAAATTTCTCATAAAATAGTAAACAAGGTCGGTGTCTTCCCCCAGTATCGTAATCCTGAAACCAATCATAAACAATGATCCAACACCAATAAAGTTGAAAACGAGCATTTTATACAATTTTGAGCGATTATGAATTGATTGGTGTAAATGGTCTTTATGGAGATATATCCCAGACCCCCAAATTGACAGCATTACCGTGGAAAAGATCAGTGTTACATAGGAAATATTGATGAATTTTCCCTCATCAAAATCTGGCAATATTGACATCACACCCACTATTAGAAAATACCACTGAGCAGAACCAATAAGGGCAGAATGTGGTTGAGGATTTTTCCCCACAGCTTTGCGCAGCATTTTCACAGGTCGTGTTGATATGAATGCCCAAAAGAAGGGTAATGACTGGCTGATATTCGCCAGGTCTTCAGTTACTTGTCCACGCTCATACATGATTACAGAGAAGCAGTGAACTAGCGCTAGGACAAGGTAGATAGCAACGACAGGCCTAAAGTCACTGAATTTAACCAGACCCCATGATAACCGGCGATTAAAGTGTGCGAGTATTAGGCTTAGAGCAATTGTCCCCATGTGTACAACAACGTTGAAAGAAAATCCGAACTCGAGCAGTCCGGTTTCTTTGCGGAAAATCCAACATCCAAGAACAACAAGAGAAGATACAGGTATCAACAATGCAGGTATTAGAGCGATATTACCACAATTAATTTTTTTCTGTTTTGATTCAATGTGTAGTTTCCAACTCGGCCATGCTATTGAAACCAGTCCCCAAGTTAACAGGACTAAACCGACAGTAACCATCTCAAACATGAGTGTAAGATTGTTGGAAAATATTCCCCCCATTATCAAAATCTGTCCAATTATATTCACCAGCAAATATTGATTAGAATGAGTGTGGGTATAGGCATCACTATCGTGGGTTATTGGGAACAGGTCAAAGATCATACCTATCAGAACCGACATCAGCCAACCCAGTGAAATTAGTGCAGTGAGGATAAAAGCAATTTCTAGGCGGTAATTGTTCTGTCTGAATGAATAATCTGAATTTGTTGCGGATAGCCAAGTAACTGTTAGCATAAATGGTATTATCATAATCATTGATGATGCAAAGTGAGGTATGTAAGAACCACTCAATCCGGAGAATGGAACTTTAAATCGGCCGGCCACATTTGTACGACAATATGCCCCTTTTTAAGCAAATTTCCGACGATATGCGTATTACATTAGCGGATTGATGCCCAGGCTGTGATTACTGATATCGACGACAACATCTGTCCCGGGAATCATCAGCAGTTTGTCTTCCTGATCAAGCGCAAAAACCCCAACACCAACCTCATCGGTCATCATCTTCAAATCCCTTCGGCAAGCATTTTGATGAGAATCCATGTGAACTAGACTTCTCAAATCGACAATTATGGTATCACCATTGGCGATTCTTTGGGCTATTCCTCGGGTTGGTATGCGTTTCATTTGATCAGGAGCAACATAGCGCAGAGCTCTAGACGGAAATGATTTCCTGACCTGATTCTGTACTCCCAAATCGTGGAATGGTTCCCCATCAGCAGTTATTGGTCCACTCCAATTATTCGGTATCTGGACCATTTTGCGCGCACTCTCGATCTCGGGTAGGTCTGTCAAAGGCTCTTGCTCCACAGCAATCGGCTCTGTGGTCAATCTTGATTGCGAAGTTTCTGATTGATTGGTTAGAGACGGCTCCTCACTAACACTAGGTTCTGTAGATTTAGTGGTTTTTTGTGGAGCGTCAGGGTCAGGCAATCCAAAAAAACTCCACAAACTGGCCATTATTTCACATCACAAATCTAAATCATCCCAAGCGTTATCCTGAGAATTTGTTGCTGATTGGGCTGTAGTATCTGTAATTGTTGGTTGCGGCTGCACTTGTGACTTGGTTTGAGTAGCAAGATACTGCTCGCCGTAGTATTGCCATTGTTCCATTGTCCATCCTTCAGGCAAACCAGTTGCTGGTAATGGTGGGCCCAATGTTTGGCTTGGGGTTGGTTGAGTATTAGGAATGCTAGTTTGTTCAGGTTGAGGTGTGGGATTGAAAGTCGCGTAAGGGTCCGGCTGAATTGATTCTGCTTGGTATAGTCCAAAACCGCTATCTGCGGTGGGCGTAGTGATTGGGTCGCTAAATTGGCTGACAGCTGGCGTTGGCAAGTCGAAGTCAGAATATTTGTCTGGCTTTGAACCAGAATTCCTAGTTAGCAGCAGGAAGGCAGCAAGACCGACAACAACAATACCTAGAATTCCGATAACCAGAGTTCCAATACCGCCAACAGCATCACTGACACTCTCCAAGATTCCCTCAGCAGGCTTGGCTTTGACTTTGATATCGATGCTGGTTGTACTCATTTCTCCATCATCATCGGTAACAGTTAGGGTAATTGTCCATGACCCCGCTGGCAAATCGTCGATTAACCACTCGGCGCCAGCATAGTCAACATCTCCAACGTTGTCACCATCGAGGTCTGAATCTAGGTGGTCACTATCCCAAGCATACAGTAGCGTCAGCTTATCAAATGCAGTATCGGTAGTTGTGAGGCCTGACAATGTAACGTTGTCGCCCTCGTTCAGTGACATTACATCAGTATTATTAGTGATCTTGGCTCGAGGAGCACTATTGATGACGCTGACATTGATACTAGTCGAGTCGCTGGCTCCGTCATCATCAGTTACTGTTGCAGTAATCCACCTAATGCCACTAGTTGGCCAAGACGCGGTCATCTCTAGGCCGCTTAGGTCACAGTCATTGTCAGTAAAACCATCACCGTCAGAATCTGCTAGTGAATCTAAATCCCAGCATACCTCTAATGTGTCGATATCCGATGCCGTGTCGGTTACTTGTGCGGTAAAGGTGAGGTTATTATCCTCGAATATTGGTTGAGTTGAACCTAGTGGTTCGATGCTTGGCGCAACATTTGAAATGTTCACCACACCGGTTCTTATTTCCGACTTCTCGTTATCATTGTCATAGGCAACAACAGTTAGTGTGTGTAGGCCAGAGTTGGGCCATGAAATGGCAGTTTGTGAAGATGGTCCAATAGTGGTTATTGTCCAGTTTTCATCAAAGTCAGATGGCTGCCACTCAACTATCAGAGAATCCTTGTCTAGTGGTGTGTCATCTGCTACTGCTCGGAGTATTACTGTTTCATCCTCGTTTAGATTCCAGTGGCCTAGTTCATCAACTGATTGATTTTGTCCGGCTTTCCATAACTCTGGTTGGCCGATTGTTGGTGCGACATTCAAAACCTCAATTGTTGTGCTAACATTGGTAATTGCTCCATCGTCATCCTCAACAACTGCGGTAATAGTGAGATACCCTTCATTACTAGCAAGGAATGTGCATGTTGGCTGTGTAGTGCCTTCATTACAATTTAGTCCCGGCCACGAAATGGTGACCTCTTGACCAGATGGCGAAATCGTGTCAATATCTCCACTATCGCTGGCATCTGCAAAGACAAATTGGTTGGTATCAATGGATTCAGGGACACTCAAATTGACATATGGAGCACGATTGAGAACCAATGCGGTAATATCAATTGTATCGGTGTCTAACTCGTCATCAGTAACAATAACCTCAATGTTCCAAACACTTCCATCGCTCCAATTGTATTCAATAATGCAATTGTCTGTGTCAAAGTTTTCAATTAATCCCGGTCGCTTTTCTACCGAGAAGCGGCATGTGACATCGCCGCCATCCTCATCAAAACTAGCAGACGCATCAATAGTGACATTCTCGAATGTGTAGACTCCATCGGACACAGAGGCTTGAGCAGTCGGTGTTCGGCCGATAAATATCTCAACATTCGCTAAGTTATTACTGCGGTTAGAATCCTCGGTAACCAGTTCGTCTGGGTCGACCTCAATGGCTAGGGTTTGGATGCCGATAGGTTCGTCACCAGGAACAATCCATTCTACATCGACTCTAGCCTCGCCGTAGGATGGAATTGCCGGTAGTGGCTCGGTTATTACGGTGCCACTCGGCGTAGTTACCTCAATCGTTGTAGCAGACGAGGAAAGTAGGCCGCGATTTTGAGTTGGAATTGAGAACGATAGAGAATCTCCGGGTAGTGCGTTATAGCCGATTGATTTGGTCAGAATTGACT
>DUKK01000108.1 GCA_013329355.1 Candidatus Poseidoniaceae archaeon
GCGCAGGCGGAATGCATACCGTAAACGGGCCCAAGTGAGGAGAGTAACGCTGCCATTCCAATCGCACCCGAACTTGGTTCATCACGCCGAACAATCGCACCTTTTGATTCTAAATCAACTCTATAGGAACTGCTGCTTGGGACAATAAAAATCTCCTTTGATAAGGTTTCATCAACCATTCCGGCTAGGACAATTAATTCCCTAACTTGGTGCTTTTTAAGTAATTCAAGAATCTCTCTTGCCATTATTCCCTGATTATTAGGTTCCAGCGGCTGAGAAGAACCAGTGATGGTTAGTAGCCAGTCATCATCTTTGATTTCTATTGCTCTTACAGATAAATGTGGTGGAGAAAGCAATCCATCCTCATCAAGAACCGCTAACGGTGGAAGTGCGGTGTGGTGCAGGCGCGCAACTTCAACAGCATCGTTGGTTGAATTTAGTGCATCTAATGCGGTTTTACCAATGTTGCCGACTCCCGGTAAGGAAAAAAGGCAAACTTGAGCGTTAAGCAATGAATCCTTGCCATTGCGCCATTCAACAAGTAGACTCATTACTGTTCTATCACTCAATTAGCAGTATAATGTTTGACATCAAACGGTTTGATTTCAGGCTATTTCCAATGTGAATCAGTAGTGCCATTACTCCTCTTCGAAAATGGCCTTTCTTGACTCGGTTATGGTTTTCAGATTAGGTAAAGTTGTCAACCACTCAGGAGATTCTACATCATACATCTTTCGTCGAATGTTCGCTCGTTGGTCTTCTGGTGACCACTTTATTGGGGCAGCAGCATTGGCGATTCCATCACAATGTGGACAATCACGTTGGAGAGTCCAAGCACCGCATTTTTTACAGTGTTGCAATAATTGCCTTGCCATGATATTGCCTACTAGTTATTGTTTAAGACAGAGTCGGTATTAATCCCTGAAACTCGCCGCTTGTCCGCCATTTTCTTCCATCGTATTAACTATTGACGCAGTAACATCAACCCATAGATCCTCGGCGGTTTTGAAATCTGGGGCCTTCAGAACTAGTCTGTATTCGGGTGCACCATCATAGAAACACAAGACCGAAATTTCGTCTTTTTCGGAGCTATATTGCTCTGCTGATAACAAGGCATCTTTGATAACTTCGACTCCATTGTCAACGTCAATAGATAGGTTTAGACTTCCCTTTATTTCAACAAACGGTGGAATTATGTTTTCGATGGCGATTTCAATGAATTCGGTTATCCAGTCACCTTCAAAACCAGCATCTATGATTGCAGTTTCGTTCATCGCTGCTTCTTCAAATGCTGCATACAGTGTCCCAAAAGTAACGACTAAATCTTCGCCAATGGATTCTTTTTCAGTATCCGACCAGCCAACCTTTTCACCACACACCTTCAACAGTTGTAGCGAACGTTGTTCGTTTTTCCATTCCTGTAGTCTGTCTCTTCGTCGCTCCTCTGAAACAGATTTAAGAGATAACTCGAGCGATGAACCGTCTTTCTTGGTTCGCATTACCTTGCAAATTAGACGCTGGCCGTCACGGACAAAAGTTCGAATGTTCTTTACCCATCCGCTAGCAACTTCACCAATAAAGATGAATCCCTCTAATCCTGGATATTCGTCAAAGTTTACGTAAACACCGTTTTGTTTTACATTTTTGACAGTAACAACAACAAGTTCCCCTTCTTCAGGTGTGCTTGTTATTTCGCTCATGGGGGCTCAGCCTCCTCATTCCATAGCTTCTAGCAGGGTGCATCCAACGAGATTTGCTTTGCCACCAGATGGTGTAGTTAGTATCGCTCCACAAACCGAGCATCCAATGACTGTTGTGGCCCTAGAATAAATAACTGATTCAGAGCCGCAATCTTTGCATGTTACTTTGATAAATTTTCCAGACATCTATTCACCTCATTTATCGACTAATTCGAATTTCTTTGCTCTCTGACATGGAGCATAGTGAGCTTTACCAGTCTCCGTGCAACGAAACAAGATATTGACCCGCTTGGTGGGCTTTTCCCTGCCGTCAGGCTTTGGTCTTGGGAAACCTCGGTAGCCAGCCATCACCTTACGAAATCTTCTCTGTCCCCACTTTAACTCAGAGGCTCGCTTCTTTTTGACGCGCTCCACTGTGTGCATAGTGTGCTTGCCCGCTGATGGGCTGTAACGTTTAATCTGACGTGGCATCTTAACCATGGTATCACCTTGAGCGTTCGTGCCACTCGGGCGGGGTATTTAGAAACTCCGACTGAATTTATTTTGGAAAAGAGATGACTGTGGCTCGAAATTAGGGATGAAGTAATTAATCCGTTCGTCCTCCAAAGGCCATGGATGAATTAATTAAAGCGGCTCTGCTTTTCTGGCTGCCGTTTGCGTTCATACCATTTGGCATATGGGTTTCACAAATAAAATCTAGTAATGTGTTGAACAAACTTGGCTACCTGACTACATTTGCTGGCATGCTTCTGGTTTTATCCAGTCCATGGACCGTACCGGAGTCACCATCAAGCGCTATTGGACATTTGCTAGGATTTATTGCTGGTCCGGCAATATTGATACTACTGGGATTGTTTAAGATTGCATACTCCGGAAATGTACCGGTAGGAAAACTCAGCGATAGTGATCGAAATTTAGGAATATTTCTGTTTTTTACAGGATTAATCTGGTTTGCATTGATGCATTGGTGGGAGATAACACCAATAATGAACGATGGTAACATCAACCGATATTGGCTAATATTTCTTCCTAACCTGTTAATTTCCTTAACTGGTTTATCATTGGCAGGGGGACTGGCAATGCTTGCATATGGTGATCAACGGGTTAACGAATCAAGATATTTATTTGGCATTTCACTAGGCACATTCTTGTTTTTGATGTGTGCCATGAATATCGACTCAGCAAATCTTAGTGCCGTTGAATTCCGAGAATATGTATGGTTATCAATCGCCGATATTATCGGCATCATTATTGGTTCAATTTTATCGATAATTTCCTTTGCATCAGTAATTTTTGTTTATGAAAGAAGTTTACCGACGCCGAAATCCATCGAACCACCCAATAATCA
>DUKK01000041.1:0-6215 GCA_013329355.1 Candidatus Poseidoniaceae archaeon
CGGCCATACACTCACTGCTGGCTGTGCAGGCACCAGAGTCACCACCTGTTGAATCATCTCCCGTTGAATCATCGGAAGTCGAATCATCTTCCTCGCCTGGTTGTTGCGGTTCTTGTGGAGTATCATCAACCGGGTTAGTCGGAGTTGTGTCGGCGTTGTCTGAAATCGGGTTACTACCGACGCCAGTGGTAGTCTTGGCTAGTGATTGGCCGGTTCTTAGGTTGGTGATAGCAAAACTCATTTCGCAATTTGCATCGCTGCACATGTCAACGCCGTTCTCTGTCACTGTGACATCTTCTCCGACCGACCAAATATTGGCTTCGTCTGATGAGTCGACAACAACGCAACTACCGCCAGTTTGTCCCGGGACGGCACACGATGTGGAGGCTGCGCCGTTAATAGACAGCTTAACTGATAAGACTGCCCAGGTAATATCTTGACCTTGAGTCATGGTTATTATTGCTAGATTATCATCGGTTGCTTCAGTTGGAGTGCCAGGTGCCTCTTTGGCATCAAAGGCATACAAACTGAGGGTCCCGTCAGTATTCGATTCCGCTAATCCTGCGGCCCATACATATAATGTTCCGGCTAATACTACGGTGATTGCAACCATCAAAATTGTGGCAATCACTGGGCTAACGGCATCCTCTCTATCATCGAATCTATCTAGTTTAGACATAGGCCGCTGGCAAGGTTTTCTAGTTATCAAGATTTGTTTTACAATGTGACAATGTTGTTTACAATTTCAAAAAATGTTGTTGAGTTTCCACGATATGTGGGTCAAGGTCTGCTTTTGCAATCTCTAATTCCGCCTGCTTTGCTTTGTCGTGATTTTGTAACAAAATCGACAGTATCGTAAGAGGTAACATCATTACAAATGTCTTAACCTCAACTGGTTCGAATGTAGTTACTGCATTACCAGTCAATAATAACCCTGCCAAAATAAATCCGTAGGCAGCAAAAATCGCTGAGAATATTGCTGGTAACATGCGGTTTATTCCCATGGTGAAAAATAGCGATAACAAAGCCGCAACACCGCTCAATAATTCACTACGCTCAATGTCAAAACCATAATTTTTCAATGTTTCAATACCGGTTGAAAAGGTAACAAAGATGAATGCAGTGGTTAACAACCGGGCAGATGCGAGAACAGAGGCTGAAAGAATTAGACCGAAGCCTAAACAAACTGCTGCGGTTATTTGTAACGGAGCAAGATTTACTCCTGCGGCGCTTGCCAGAGGAATGATTATTGGTGAACAAACATAACCAATACCGGCACCGACTACCAGTGTAACAATCTGCAAACGTCGATAACCTTGAACAAATAATACGCCTGAAAGTATTGCCAACGGAATCGCCGCCGTCAGACCTAGTTTGTCTAATGTTGATGCTAACTGGTCAGAGAGTTGGTTCAGTTCCATGCCAGTCGCTTGTTGGCAGGACGGTAAAGTAATGATTTTTACTCGTAAAACAGCCATTTTCCTCGGTGAAGTTGACAGTAATGATTGAAAGCCGAATTTCTATGGCTAGAGTTGACGAGGGTCGAACATGAGTGAAGAAATCGACTGGGACAGCCTGACCTTTTCCATGACACCGACCGACACGATGTATATCACCAACGCCGATATGGGCGAGCCTTGGATGCCCGGCGAATTGATTCCATACGGTGATATGAAAATCTCACCAGCAGCCGGTGTGCTGAACTACGGACAGGGCTTGTTTGAAGGTATGAAGGCTTACCGCACCTCTAAAGATCGCGTCGTATTCTTTAGACCCGAGGAAAACGCCCGGAGAATGCAGCGCGGTGCAGACCGCCTGAAAATGCCACCAGTGCCTGAATCAATCTTTGTCGATGCGGTAGAGCAATGCGTCAAAGCCAACCTAAGATGGTTGCCTCCGATGGGCAAAGGTGCGATGTATGTTCGACCATTACTAATGGGTTCTGGACCGATTCTGGGTGTCGCACCAGCACCAACCTATCGATTCCTAGTGTACGTAACGCCTGTTGGTCCATACTTCAAAGGTGGTGTAAAGGCAATTGACCTGCTGATATCTGACGTCCACCATCGTGCTGCCCCAGGTGGCTCAGGTGGAGTCAAGGCCATTGGTAACTATGCACCGGGCATGATGCCAAGTAGAAATGCAAAAGACCAAGGATTCGCTGAAATAATTTACCTGGACGCACAGACGCACACCTGCATTGAAGAAGTAGGAGCAGCAAACTTCTTTTGCGTTAAGGATGGGGTGTTGTATACTCCTGAGCTAACCGGTACGATATTGCCAGGAATTACTCGCGCAAGCATCATTGAACTGGCCCGTAATGCTGGCATTGAGGTCCATGAAACCAAGGTCACTGCAGAATTTGCGATGAGTGCCGATGAAGCATTTTGCTGCGGAACTGCGGCGGTAATCTCACCGATTGGATCGATCACACATGGTGAAGAAAAGGCCTCTTATGGTGATGGAAAACCAGGTCCAGTGACTGAGCAACTATACAATCACTTGGTCGGTATCCAAAACGAAACCGAAGAGGACATCTTCGGTTGGCTACATGAAGTGCCGTTGTGATCATCGTTTCTTGAACCCTGACCGCTTTTTGAAACCACTGCGTTGACGCTGCTGAGTGCTTTGCTGACTGCGCCCCTTGCGCTGCGAACGTCCTCTACGATCTCCAGTTTTTGGTCCTTCAGCGACACGCTGCGCTTCATTTTCTTTGGCATCTTTTTGCATTTGTCGCCACTGACCGCCAATCATTTGTAGCAACTCTTCTTTGTTGCTAGCACCAATGGACTGCTTAGCTCCTGAGCTGGAAACCCACAGCCTACCCTCTTTCCCGTATGGGCGGTTAGGGTGTGAGATATTTTCCTCGCGCTTGATCTTCTTGAGACCTACTTTCCTCGCAGCAAAGAATAGACCCTCCAGATCTGGTTTGAGAACTGATGAGTCGCGTGGCACTCGCCGACCACTACGGCGTGAGATTTTCGCATCAAAATATCCCGGCCAAACACAGATTCGGTCTGGGTTGTGGTCCATTGTCTCACCTTGGCGCAGGAAACGCAACTTGCGCTCACTCGATTAGCACGCCGTTGATGACACCGTCCTTACCCGGACGAGAAGTAACTCGAACTCGACCTTGGTCGGTCTCGATGATTGCGCCCTTCACCAGCACGTTACGACGAACGTAGTTAGGGTCTGATTCGTTTTCAACAACATTATCAATGGTACCCATTGTGGTTTTGCCCGTTTTTGGGTCATTAATGGAAACTCGGTTTTCTGATAGGACACGAACTAAGGTATTACCTCCAGTTCTGCGGTAAACTTTGCGCTTCGGTTCCCCGATTTGGGTGATTTGCTTCTCAGTTGAGATTTCAGTAGAGCGCTTACCGCGAGCCTGTACTTTCCGTCCACCACTAGGTTTTCTGCGTGAAATTCCGTGCCATTGAGCCATTGTCTTGTCTCCTTGCAGGACCAACCGACTGGCGAGCCATATATGAAATCAACCCTCACTCACATACTGTATTAATCTCTGATATTACAGTGCCGTCACCCGACTCCAAGGTTGCCCTGACTCGGTCGCCGGGGAATAATTCGGCTACTCCTGAGGGGGTGCCAGTAAACAGGTAATCACCGGCCGAAACTGGCGCCCAAGAACTCAGACTGTCTAATTGCTGACCCGGAGTGATGGACATCTCAGATAGGTTTGCCAATTGCCTTACCTCATCATTAACTGTCAGCCTAAGTAAGAGATTACCATCACACAGACCGTCTATTGGTTCCGAATATGCGTGAAAATCACCGATGACCCCACTACCAACAAAGCACTTACCTTTCGACCAAGGCAGTTGTTCAGCGCGCAACTGGGATTGAGTTTCTCGGTCTGTCAGGTCAAGACCTACGGCTATTGCCTCCGGTTGAAGGTCACCGTCGAGTTTGACCACGCATTCTACCTCATGGTGGACACTGCCCGGGTGATTTGATACTTTAATCGGGCCATGGCGTTGAATACAATTATTGGGCTTAACAAAAAATACCGGTTCAGGAGGTTGCTCGTTGCCGAGTTCGACAGCATGCTTGGCAAATGTACGAATTGAACACCAGAGGGCCATAGTCTAGCCAATAAGAATCGCTAAATCAATAACGCGTAAGCGACAACTGTCAAAAACCGAGGACAAGAGGGTGTATCAATGAGCAAAGATTGGAGCATTCGTAAACGCCGACCAGTGCGTAGAAAGCATATTGCACCACTCTTGAAGGCTTTAGAGGAATCACTTGGAATCGATTTATCAGTTGATGGTGCGTTCCTTGAGATGGCTGAATATGGCCCATGGCAGATGGTATTTGTTGACAAGGTTGCGAAGGCCATCGAGGTTCAGGATGCTGAGCGGAATCGTTTCGCATTCCTAACCCTGAGAGGTTTCTTAGACCACACCAACGCAGCCAAATGGGTTGAGGTTGACCACGGCGCAATTCCATTTTTGATGAACGGGGCTGATTGTATGGTTGCCGGAGTACAGGCTGCCGATGAAGCGATTGAGGTCGGTGAATTAGTCTGGATTAGGGATATGAAACACAAGAAGCCGCTGGCCATCGGATGGTCTACGATGACTGGTGTTGAAATGACCGAGGCGAGCAAAGGTAAGGGCATCAAGACATTGCACTGGTTTGGCGATGAACTTTGGGAAATGGAACCCTAATGGGTCAAGTGCTCAATTACTCGCTCGATAAAGCGACGTTGTTCGATGTCCCAGTCTTGTAAGGTTACTGTGCAAGAGCCTTTTCGCACTGGTAATTTGCCGTCGACAAACCCAGCCTGAGTAAGATCGCTAGCGACTAGGGGTAGAGATTTACCTTTGAGATGGACCTTGCAACCGTTATCAACTATCTTGACATAACCAAAATCGAGGTCAAGTGTGTCGGCAGATTCTGAGAATTTTACGCCACCTGCAGTCAGAAATCGCTTGATTGCGAGAAAGATAGCTGCTGAGTCTGTGGCCTCATTAGGCAAACCACCATATGCTGACAGGAAGGTCAACTCGGTAGAATTCTGTTCGATTAAGTGGTCAAAATCTCTAGACTTTGACTCTTTAGAACTCATCCCTTCACCATCCAAGCCTAGTAGGTCGATTCTTTTTGTTGTAACGGAACATAATGAGTCCTACTTGCTAAATCAGGGTAAAACTCAATCAATGACTACACTTGGTTAGGCCATGCCAACAACTTGGGTGGTGGACTCAAACTGCTTCATCCACATGGGCTCTATGGCGCAGAATAATCTAATCGAGGACCTCAGCAAAAGTATTCCCGAAGGTATTTTTGTCACCCCGGGAGTTCACAAGGAAATCAAAACCGTGCGCTTTCAGCGCTGGAAGAATAAACCAAACCTGCTGGATAAAATGCTGCCAATTTTGACTACTATCAATATTGATGATGAGCAAATACGAGGTTTAGCAACGCAAATTGGCGAGCGAGCTGCGCCACAAGATGTCGATTTATCGCTGATGGTTCTTGCAAGCAAATTAGCGCGAGAAGGGCGAGATGTGACGCTGGTTACTGATGATTTCAAGATGACGACTACCAGTCAAAAAGTCAACCTTGGATTTTCTACCTGCCCGCCTTCAACCTTTCTACAGCGGCTCTCAGAAATCGGGCCAAATGCTTGCAAATCAAGGTTCCGTAGTTTGTCAAGGCGAACACGGGCTGCTGAGATGCGCTATGCTATCAGCAGAGTTAACGAGTATGATATTCAGGCGAAATTAACCTGGATGGTTGATTCACTAATAGATTCAAAACCGCAGATTAAACATCAAGAACCAGTTAATGAAAAGAGTTCTGAACAGAAATTAATCAGGGCCTTGAGGAAATTTTTACTTGGGGGCGAACCAAAGAAGTCTCACATGAAGAAACTACTCGGCTTGCCAGAAATTTGCTTACCGGTGAAGGAACTCGATGAATACCTGCAACAGATTTCTAACAATTCTTCAGTTGTGGTTAGTGATACATACGCTGACGGGATCGAAAAAATTAGTTCAGTACTAGAACGAATTGGTATTGGACTGGCGCCACTGAATGAAGACATGGCGGAGATTGCTCACCGTGCAATTGCCGGCCACATTTACCGTATGGAAACCTGTCTAGCAATGCTGGCAAAACTAAATGGTAACCTGATGAGTGCTAGACTACATCTATCACGTGCTTTGCATCACGCAACACTGATT
>DUKK01000041.1:6451-7379 GCA_013329355.1 Candidatus Poseidoniaceae archaeon
CAATGTTGGCAAAACTAAATGGCAACCTGATGAATGCTAGACTACACCTATCACGTGCTTTGCATCATGCAACACTGATTGACGATGTTAAATCAGAAATGTTAGCGACCAATCAATTGGGCTTGCTTGCGTTAGCAAGAAACAAGTGGACACGGGCAGCAGAATTATTTGAAATCGCAGAGCGGCAGGCTCAGGCGATAAAAGCAAGTCGGCTAACATATGTCGTGTGTGCTGGCATGGCAAGATACCTTAGCGATGAAAAAGCACTGGCTGCAAAACATCTCTCCAGTGCTCAAGAGTTAGTCGAAGAAAATTTGGCTCAAGCTGGAAACGATTTGTTAGTGCTGGGTGAGGCCTTGATGGCGATGGATGAAGTTGGCTTGGCGATTGAAGTTCTAGATGAAGGAATGGAATGCGCTATTGAGGCGAAGCAGGCGGCGTTAACTGAGCGGTTGGCAGAATATTTGGTGTTAGCCAACAATGCCCTTACCAAAAGCGAGGCTGAACAATATATCGGGCTACGACAATATCTAGATGATATCAATACGGTCGAGCAAACCAGTGCTGATGAATTTGAAGAACGCATGAGTGGAATCGAACAACAAGTTGAGATAATGTCTCAACCGATAGAAGCCCCTGATGGTTGGGTCAATGCAGAAGTAGTCTTCCCTACAAGCACTAAATTTACCGTGTTAAGACAAATCATCACTAGCGGCAACGAGGTGCTTATTATCGGGCAGCATGGTAACTTAGGCGTCGTCGGATTTTGGTTACCAGATAGCGAATACAATGTATCAGCAGGGCAAAATATCACCATAGCCCAAACTCAAGTCAAATTAGCAGATGCGCCCAGTGAGTTGCGCAGTGAACACAATTTATCCAGCTTGGTAGCAATCAAGGATTGTAGTAAAATATCATTCTCTGCTGA
>DUKK01000056.1 GCA_013329355.1 Candidatus Poseidoniaceae archaeon
TACTGATTTTGCTAGGTTTCTAGGCCTGTCCACATCACAACCAAGCGCCAACGCTGTGTGATATGAAATCAGTTGCAACGGCACGACAGATAAAATCGGAGAGAGGTAATTGTTGACTTTCGGTATTGCAATGTTAATATCCCCTTCCTGGCTAATATCATCCCCTTGTTCGTGAATTAGAATGATTTTTGCCCCTCTGGCCCGGCATTCATGAATCGCCGATAGAGATTTTTCCTTGACGTGATCATTGGGAACAATGAAAATGACTGGACTACCCTCTTCTAACAGCGCTATTGGACCGTGCTTCATCTCTCCAGCAGGGTATGCTAAGCAGGGTATGTATGCCACCTCCATTAATTTTAGCGCTCCTTCTTTTGCGACTGGGGCAGAAATACCACGACCTAAAAATAAGACACTTTTAGCGTGCATTACCGCATCTACTACTTCCATTATCGGACCTTGGTTAGCAAGGTATTCTTCGATGAGATGAGGAATTTGTTGCAATCCATTGATGATTTCTTTGCCTTTTTCCTTACTCAGTGAGCGTGACCTAGCGACCTGTATCGAGAATATCGTTAACGCAGCTATCATGTTTGAAAATGCCTTCGTTGATGCTACTGCTTGCTCAGGTCCAGAGTGTATGTATACTCCTTGACCACATTGCCGGGCAATAGATGAGCCAACAACATTCACTATCCCGTGCACTGCTCCACCCTTGAGTTGTATTTCTTTCAATGCGGACAGAGTATCTGCAGTCTCACCTGATTGAGAAATCGCAAAATGGAGGGCATTTGGGTTGATAACTGGTTCATTGGTCCTGAATTCACTAGCGATGTGGGCTAATGAAGGGATTCTGGCTAGTGATTCAATCAGGAAACCGCCGATTTCTGCTGCATGGTATGCGGTTCCACATCCAATCAGTCTGACGTGAGGTAATTTAGATAGTTCTAACGGGGATAATTTCAGTCCACCTAGCCTCCCGTTACCCCTTACTCTATCGAGTCTACCACTGATACACTGACGTAGTGAGTCTGGTTGTTCATAAATTTCCTTCAGCATGTAATGCTCAAATTCACCAAGCTCAGCCTCCTGCCATTCTTCTTCTAGAACGGTAATATCCGTGTCAAAAGACTCGCCTCGGAGGTTACTCATGGTGATTTTATCTCTCGTAAGAGTTGCAATATCTCCGTCTTCCATGAAGACTACTCTCTGGGTATGAGTCGCTAAGGCGTGTGGGTCACTGGAAACAAAAACCTCGCCGTCGCCCTGACCTATGATTAGTGGCGATCCGTTTCTAGCACACATAATTACATCATGCTCGATGAATATTGCACACAATCCCCAAGTCCCCACTAACTTGCTGAGCGTCCTACGCAGTGCGTCTGTTGGTGAATTATCCCTACCCAATTCATACTCTAAAATATGTGATATGACTTCTGAATCCGTTTCGCTATTCAACACCACACCTTTCTTTTTTAACAAAGAACGCAAAGTTCGAGAATTCTCAATAATGCCGTTGTGAACAATCACTACTTCGCCATTTTCCGACAAATGTGGATGAGCATTAGGGTCGGTTACCCCACCATGTGTCGCCCAGCGGGTATGAGCGATACCGACATTGCCGATTAATTTGGTTGGCAAGATTGATTGTAGTTCTGCAACTTTACCAGTTTTTTTGAATATGTTAAAATCACCATTTTTCAAGGCCAATCCCGATGAATCATAACCTCGATACTCCAAGCGTCTTAGCCCTTCCATCAAAATTGGAGCAGCCTGTCTGGGGCCCATGTAGGCAAAAATACCACACATAACTTCACCTATAATTGCACAACTGCATCACAAACAGGGCACTTGACTTTAGTTAATCGTAGGTCCTTGATAGTAAACTTAGCTGCGCATTCAAGACAGTTTGCCTCTTTTTGCGGCACGGCCATTCCAGGCATTGGCAATGGTGGTAAGGACGCGCCATCAACTGGAGGTAAGGTCGGTAGATCGGGTAAAGCAATGTCTGCATTAATCGGCGGTTGGTCTTGGTTTGGAAGCTGAGGGACATTGTTGATCATCTGTTCGGTTAATTCGACTAACTCACGCTGCTGCTTACGTTTCATTCGTCGCTCGAGGCGTGAGTTACCTTCTCCTGATTCGGCTTTTGCAGCTAAGGACTGCTCGAGAGTCTCTACTGGTTCCTCCACTGCCACCAACTTCGGCGCAACTATAGATTGAACAACTAATTCCTCTGCATCCATATTAATTGCAACCGCTGCATCATCTGCTTCGATTTCAACCATTATCTCAACATCATCCTCATCCACGACCATTGCTGCCGACAGAATCTCCTCCTCTACCTCTCGATTACTTCTTCTCAATGAGACTACTAAGTAGAGGAAGATAACTGACACAATCACTAAACTAACACCAAAAATTAGTGCCTTGGTGGTCTCATCACCTGGCAGTGGTTCCAGTAGTGTTTCTAGGAAGGTTTTCTCCTTAGTAATGAGTTCTTCTGTCTCGAGTGATACTATGGTTTTGAACGACAGAGTCCCGCTACTAGATGAGACCAAAGTTATTGATTCCTCTTTTGTAGTTGCGTAACCCATGGTGAATCCTTCGGTTATCAAATTAGACAACGCAAACTGATTACTTTCAGTATCTAAGACACCATATCTCGTCATGGGTCCATAGACATTAATTTCGTCATAAATCAATGAGATTTCATCACCATAAGATGACATCACCAAGTTGGTAACCCCGGCTGCTATAGCATAGTCGGGTTCATCCTCAGACCATGAGTTATCAGTTATCACATAGGCGATTTTTGATTCACCTCCGAAGCCTTCTACCCACGTTGCCGCCAGTACATCTCGGTCATTCTGTTGATACACCTCTAGTTGAGCATTTGACGCATAGTCACCCACTGAGTATTGGAACGACCATGATGGTAGCCATTCTTTACCGTGTGCATACATCAACCCCACACGCTCGATTCCCGTAACATCATCCCGCAACTCCTGATACAGAATATGCATATTTTCAACACCGATGTCAATCGCTAAGGAATCCCCCTGCGATGGTTTGATATCGATATTTGATAAGATGTAACTCGAACTCCATGAACTCTGGATTAATGGGGTGTCTGACATTAGCACGAATATCGATGTAATATCATTATAAGAGCCACCTGTGGCTATGTCCCTATGATAACCAGCTAAAACGATACGATCGCCCTTCTTGGCCATGTCTAGACCCCAGTAGCGTCCTTCTGAGAGTTTCAATGCAGTCATGTGCGTCTGTTTTTCTGTGGTTTCGCCAGCACTGGTTATCGAAGTCATTGCAATGTGTGACAGGAAGTAGCCTTGTTGGCTGAGAACATTCTCGGTCCACGCAGCATGAACCAATCCATCATCACGCAGTATTGCGGTGAGCTCGCCTGCCCATGAGTCGGCAAGTTTGACATCAGCAAGAGTTGCCCAAGCGCCGGATGAGGATTCTGTTACGGTGCGGACGTGTAATTCACCATCAACTGTTGTGAACAACAATCCGCTGTCCTCCATGCCAACAAAATCAATTATTTGTTCTCCGGATAGTAGATTTAATCTGACTGGGGAATCAAGTCCAACCTCATTGACAACAACGGTGAATCGTAGTTCAGAGTGTTCAGTCTCTACCCCATCACCAGACATGGTAACACGGAATTCCGTACCGCCAGCCGTGGAGTAATTTTCAGGGACTATGAAACGCCCTTCATCGTAACCTGAACTGGAATCTGAACCAGGAATTATTGTGATAATATCCTGTCCTATCTCTGTCCATCCGTCGCCCTCTAGCATTGTGTAGAGAGTTAACTGCAGTCCAGTCGCATCTGTTTGGCCAAGATTGTCAACTCTAACGATAACTGTATACTGCTGCCCGGGGTTAGGAATTAGTGGCACAGTTTGGTAAGCGCCTTGCATAAATCTCAATGTCGGTTCTACAGGTCGTTCCTCAACCTCAAATGGGAAACTGTAGGAGTTATCTTCTGGATTTGGGTCGTCATAATTTCTAGCAGGATCCACGGCTATTGTGACAGTGTGAGTGCCTACCTCGGTAGCCCACCAGTACAATGTTCCCTCCGCCTCATCACCATCATTTAGATTTGATATGGTGATGTCTGAAGGGTAAACATCAGAATTATCTCCGGGAGCCTCGAGCTTGATGTAAACATCGTCGGCGTCTAAATCTCCAACATTCTCAATAGTAAATCGCACAGTAAGAATAGAGCCAGCAACTGCTGTCTGAACCGGCAATCCAACCTCGTCTAAAACTTCTACCACCCCGGTGAAGACGAAATCTGGCGCTGCAGGCATGTTGTCGACGTCGATGGTTCGGCGTATATCATCGGTCTTGACACCGGATTCATTTACCATCCTGAAACTTAATCGAGTCGAACCATCGGATACTGTGGTTGAATCCCAGTTATACGACCAGTCTTGACTGCCAACCTCTAGATTAGGTAATTCAGTTGCAAATTCCCATTCGCCATTATCAACCTTGTATTCCATGTAGTCATGTTGAACTCCGTCAACGGTGCCAGTGAATTCCACTATACCGCTGACACTTTGCCCGACATTCGGACTGGCAATCGTAACCTTCATTCGTGCTAAGTTAATGACCCTGAAATCAAGATTTGATTCAGCCTCTGTCACTGTATCATACAGTTTCACGCTAACAATCACATAATCTTCGTCCGCTTGAATCCAATCCTCTAATACATTGACATTTAGAGTCCAGTTTTCTGTGTCCCCGCCAGCGATTGTCCATGGTTTCAATTCCCGTTCAGTTCCGGACTCTAGAAACTGCGCAATGCGAACTTGAACCTGATCGAATTGCTCGCTTGAGGGGATATCAGTAGTTCCCGAGATCGTGGCGGTATTACCCTCCAGCCACCACGTATTGTTCGATGGTTGGTTGATTGTAACATAATCACCAGAACCATTACCACTGGGCGGCGGAGCGACTACTCCTGTATCTTCTAGGGGCGTGCAAGGTTGGTCAAGTGCCAGGTCAATTGCGCATGAAGCATCGATTAAACCAAAGCCCCATATTTCATGCCAACGGTCAGAAACGGTGTTAGCTGGTTTGTCTCTGATTTCTGATGAATTACGGATTACGTCCATTACCTCAAAAGCGTTCAAATTTGGTGCTGCCTCCCTTACTAAAGCAATGATACCGGAGGCAATAGGAGTTGCCATGCTAGTGCCGTCTTTCTCATCATAGCCCGTGTCAGCCTCCGGACGTGGAGCACCCGGGAAAGACGTACCTGTTGCTGCAGTCGCTGAAATGATATTGGAACCGTATGAGGCAATGTCTGGTTTCAATTCATCCCATTCGTTGTCATCACCGTCATCCAAACGTGGACCGAAATTGGTGAAACTAGATATTCCATCATTGGTTCGATTGGTATTCCCAAAATCTGATGCTGAGGATACTGCAAAGCCTAAGTCTGCGCTAGCCGGTGATGGAACTCGTTTAGTTCCATCATTGCCCATCGCAATAACACAGACAATGTCAGCATTCTCAGTTGCGTTATTGATTAATCTGGCCTCTCCGCCGGTGCCATTATCCCCTTCGTCACCAGGATTGAGTGGTGAAGATAGTGAACCAAA
>DUKK01000027.1 GCA_013329355.1 Candidatus Poseidoniaceae archaeon
AGCCTGTATTCCCATGGAACGCAGCATGGTGGGGAGCCGCCCTTACTGGTATCCCAGTAGGAATTCTAATTCTGCCACCATTCCTAGGCGGCAGAGAAAAGCGACCTGTAGAAGATCCGTGGTTTGCCGCCGCAGGTGCTGTCTATCTAGCACACATTTGGTTCATATCCGTATTTTCTATCAATATTTTCTTAGAACTTTATCATAAAAATCGCTCAGATTATTGTAAATTAGATAGTCATGGGGACTTACTTTGCGGGGTGAGGGAACCCTGGTTAGCGGAAGCTTTCAACGCTTTACCATGGATGATGACGGGAGTTCTGTTATGGATTTGCATATACTTTGGCGCCCGAATGGTGCTAACCAAAGCTTGGGGTTCGGCCTTTACCCCTGGCCATGCTAAACAAATTCTAGTAGGTGCACTAATTCTGTCTACTGCTGCTACAGTCGCCACATGGGATGTTTATGACAAAGGATTCTGGGGAGCAAGAGGACTCGGTACCATCGCAGACTATGGTGAATTAGAAGAGATGCGAACACAACCCTCAGATATACATGTCCATGACACCAACGAATTCACTGACAATTTCGGGTGGTCCGATGATGGTATTGTCCCAACAGCAGCTTGGCTTGATTGGGTGATATACCAACCCGGTCAGCAAGTAATCATCGATTTCGCTGACGCTAACGGCCATCAAGACCCCGAAACGGGAGCGAATGCAGCACAAGACTCAACGGTTCTCACTGAAGAAGATTCATGGCTTTCTTCTGGTAGTTTTACTATTACTGAGGATCCAGTTTTATTCCCGGAAGGTCATCATGAATCGGTTGGTAAGATTACCACTGACATCGCTTGTGAGCACAGAGCTGAAGAGAGAAAAATCAACGATGTCAAGACTGAAACCATGATTAGCAGCACAATGGTTGTATACGACTCTAATAACAAGATAGTTTCAGAATTTACCAATTGTGCTGGAGCGTCGTTAGACCTTGCTGTAGGAACCTACACTTACGAAATGGAGGTGGCAATCACTGGACCACTCGCACTAAATGACACCATGATGAAAGAAATGAGTCTGGAGATTAGTGCCTTCCAGCCGTTGCTTCTGTGGTCCAATTCAGCACCTTCAGCCCTTCAGGGTAAGACTGTAAATCTCAGTAACAGTGTAGAAATGGCATTAGGCGGTAACAATTTTGGCCAAGTTGATAATCCAAGCTATCACATGAATCCAAAGAGCCTCGACGCCAAACTAATCTATGCGATGTTCATACCGTGTTTGACCTTTGGTGCAATGGTATTCATACTGCTCAGATCAATGGCTAGAGGTTATGAGTTTGAGATGAACAAATGTTATGGTTGTGACCTCTGTGATGACGCATGTCCAGTCCGTCTATTCAACGGCGGTGACAAGTTGAACATCATTTACAACTCCTGGAATAATGAAGACGACGGCGTCCCACTATATTCTTGTTTGACCTGCACAGCGTGTACCAACGCTTGTCCACAACTTGTTGACTATGACTCATATGTAGACATCCGCAGAGGCTTGATTGTTGGCGGACCACAGGCTGAGATACCTCACACTGTCTTGCAAGCAGTATTGGCTGCTGAAGCAGAAGAAGATGCCGATGTTGATTTCATTGCTATCGAAGATTACCCAATCGAATCCAATGTCGGTTATTATCCCGGCTGTGTTGACTATCTGGACCAAGAAATGGTCTTCTCACACGTCAACGAGGGTGAGATGAATCTTGGGGACGCAACAACATCAGCATTCACCATCTTCGACGAGATTGGTGTTGATGTATCATATCTAGGTAGAGACTTCCTCAAGTGTTGTGGTCACGACCAAAAGTGGCAAGGTCTTACCGAGGTATTCGACAAACTGAAAGCATACAATCAAAAGAAGATTCAACAATCAGGCATTGATACTCTAGTATCATCGTGTGCAGAGTGCTTCCGGACTTTCGCTAGGGATTATGAATTAGAGGACATCAAGGTTATGCATACCACAGAATTCCTACTAGATCAAGGATTTGACATGAGTCTGAAAGTCGCTGAAGAAACCACAGTTACCTACCACGACCCTTGTCGATTGGGCAGGCAGATGGGAATCTATGAAGAACCGAGAGAACTTATCGAATCTGTTGAAGGTGTAAGCCTCGTTGAAATGGAGCACAGTGGAGAAGATGCAATGTGCTGTGGAGTTTCAAGTATGATGTCTTGCAACGAAAATGCTAGAGCACTCAGAATTGCTAGAATGGAGGAAATCAAATCAACCGGAGCAGATACCATGCTGACTTCTTGTCCTAAGTGCGTTTCACACTTCGAGTGTTTAAAGTTCGAAGGTGATGAGAGATATGCCGATATCAAGATTCTTGACGTAGTTTCATTCCTAGCTCAACAAATCAACGAAAAGAAAGAAAAGCTAGGGCCTGAAACTCCTATCGTCGTAGAGACTGAAGCATGATTAAACAGATTATTTCTTTGCCAGTTTTTTCTTTGCCTTGTTTTTACCGTCATCACTCATTCCAATTATCTCGTAATTGGACGGAAACAACGCAACTGCCACACCAGCGAGTAATGCAATCAAGCCCCAGAAAAACATCTGTCTAACGAATAACATCTCAAGAGCCAGAACGACTAACACGAGTCCGCCAATGTTTGAAGTCCAAACCAGGGTTTTGAAAGTCGATAGCGGTACACCAGTGGTTCCAGGCTTTCTATACGGCCCAAACTCACCACCAAAGCGTTGTGCGTCATTCTTTGCTTCACTCTTACTACTCATCATATCACCTGTCAATCATTGATATTGCGTCAGTTGGACAAGCTAGAACACACAATCTACAGCCAGTGCACGCGTCTCGAATTATCTTCGCTTTTTGGTTTGATTCAACATTCATTAATGGACTGAGCATTGGTACCTTATACAGGTCAATAGCATCATCATCACACACTATGTCACACTGGTCACATCCAATACACAAGCGTTCTTCGACGAATGCGACGGTATTTTCTCCGCCTTTTAGAGATGAGTGCTGGACGCTACGCTGACGATTGAGGGAAGTTCTGATACGCAGGGCCTCTTTTTGGCGCCGCTTCTTCAACTCATCAACTGATGTCATTCATGCACCCCCACGCTGGCCTTCTCTTCAAACCTAACGACTGTCGTATTTACCAATAAATCTCCTAAACAATAGAATGCTCCGACCAATAACGGCGGGTTCCAAGCAGTCAACCCAGTCCATGGCACTTCATTATCCCAAGTCCAATTACCAAGTTGAGTCCCTAGGATTTCCATAGCCAACGCAACCCAAGCCATTGCGGCATACAGACGCGGCTGAGGACCAAATTTGGTAAAGGATAATACTAACAATAGCAGTATAACTGCAGATGTATCGGTTCCAGCGTAGGCCCCATAGGCCACTACAGGCACAAATGGTAATAAAATCGGTAATGCAAGGTTTGTTGCAAATTTTCTAGCCAAGATTCGTCCCAAATCAAACAAGAAATAATGTCCAGCCGGAACGAATAACGGCATCAGTCCTCTTTGATACTCGTAAATATTCCACACCTCACTAAAAAATAATTCCATTGGTGTTGCAAAAGCCAGAACCGTCAGCATTTCAATACGTTCTTTACGGTTGGTATTGCGAAATATTAGGGCAAATACTGTCCAACACCAGATATTAACTGGCCATTCTGCAAAGTTGTCTGGTAATAGTCCTCCAGCTGCCGTAGCAGAGACCCATAATCCAATTATGATGGTTAGTGAGTACAGCCACGCCCTGCTCATATTTCCCCGACCATATGTGGAATCATATTGCTTTGTATAGTAATTAATGCTCATAATTCGAAAATTCCTTACCCATAGCTAGCATCGATAACTCTGCAACTAACGCATGCCAGCCATGTGCGTTTTCTCCATATAAATGACCAACATCGGCATAACTCTGGAATGTGGCGCTTGGAGAGTTCAAATTTTCAATATCGCTTTTTTTCTCATTGATGCGGTAAAACCAAGATGCTGCCTGCCCGTCTACCAGATAAACGACTGGCTCTACAGGACCCCCATCAGCGGTTTCCAATCGTGTAGGAATACCCTCTTGAATCAAGAAATTTTCAACCTCAACACCGCCCTTTGAGTACATTAATTTCCGCATTTTTCGATTTGAAAGTGAAAGCAGCTCATCTCCACTACGGACCGATAGTATTCCTAATCCATACGTTCCACTATCATTTTTGATGAATACTACAGGTTCCCTATCAATTCCAAGGAGATCGTATTGGTCTTTGATTTTCATGATGAAATTATCCACTTCAGCCGCCAACTCAATACGACATGATTCTCTATCTAAGCACTTATCTTTTGAAACAAACCAATCAGTCATCAGATTCCAAGAATCTATACCTATCAATTCAGCGATTTCACTCACATAGCTGCTCAATGCCTCATAATGGTGGGATTTTTTTCTTGCATGCCAACCCATCACTGGGGGTGGCGACACCTTGC
>DUKK01000179.1 GCA_013329355.1 Candidatus Poseidoniaceae archaeon
ATATTGAAATCTACATTACATTCAAGAATGGTTCGAGCGTTACAACTACCGCTAGAGGTATTAGTAACATTGTAGCATTATCATCGATGTAGCGCAACCTTGGCGTCTCACTTAATACAGCGATTGGTGCGACAACAAGGCATGCGATTAGCGGCGTGTCAAAAGCATACCAGCATGCCAACCAGATAGCGTAAACCAAAATACAAGCATAGACAATCACGGGCCCTGATTCAATCCCACGCCTTCTTAATTCACCCATGAACGGATCACCAAATGTCAAGGTCAGGATTAGTGGGTAAGCATATGCTTTTGTTGGTGTAATCAGGAGTACTAGCCCTATCGCAAGAGCCCCCCATGCAAGCGCTGACACTTGATGGGATTCATACTCCCTCTGACCGAAAACAGTGAAACCCAATTTTAATCTCAGACCTTCACCAAGAGCAGCAACGATAATTACACCTGCAACTATTTGGTCAAGTGATAGACTGACCGCATCAGCGACACTATCACCAACTTCGAAATACATAATTGGCAACAAACACATCGCAAGGTGAAACAATCGACGAAATATATGACCACTGATACCACCCACAGATAAGTCAACAGGGTTAGTTAATTCGACTTGCTCGCTAATATTATTCACCACTTAACGTCCGTACGGCTTCATCGATAGAAGTTGAACCTACCGCCAGCGATGCTAGTATTTCTTCTAATTTTGGCGATTCGAGAATTTTCCGTTCGTTATGAGCTAGTAATCTTTCACGCCATCTGGCCCTTACTGACCTACCCGAATCTACCAATTGTATCAGAACCTTGGCTGCCTCATCAACTCCTATTTCATTGAGAGCTGATGTTAACATGACTGGGGGCACATCGCCTAAGCCTAACTCAAATGACTCAAGGAGTTCCTCAGCGTGTTTGCTCGCTCCTGGTAAATCAGATTTGTTAACCACCACAGCGTCTGCTAATTCGAGTAACCCCGCTTTTTCGGCTTGCACACCGTCACCCCTCGCCGGTCCCTCAACAACAACGATACGGTCAGCTATTGCAGCGCATCTTACTTCTGACTGACCTGAGCCAACTGTTTCAATTACCACCTTGTCCCACTTTGCCATGTGCAAGAAATCAATCATATCGGCAACAATTAGCGGGACACTTCCAGAGGACTTTCTGGTTGCAATAGATCTGATGTAAATTTGATTTTTTATCGCCTCATTATCAATAGCAGTTATTCTGACACGATCGCCTAATAATGCACCGCCGGTTCTAGGGGACGAGGGGTCTATTGCCAAAAGCGCAATCTTATTTCCCTGGAGTGCCCAGATTTTCAATAATTTGTCAATCAAACAAGACTTCCCAACTCCGGGTGCGCCGGTAATAGCCAACGAACCCCACGCCTTTGATTTGACAGTCGAGTCATTATCACCAAGTAAAGAACGAATCTGTTGAATTGTTACCGTGCCATTTTCGATATTTGTCAGGGTTCTAGCAAGTGAGCGTCGGTTACCACCCAGTGCCATCCTTATTTGGTCAACGTCCAAAGCCTCACCTCATGCCGTTGACTGCCAATTCCAATTACCGTCCCCACCAACGCCAACATTTTCCATTGAAGACGCAATTTGAATGAACTCAAGAATCTCATCTGTTGGTGTTCCTGGCCCAAATATAGCTCGGATGCCGCTATCGTGCAACGCAGGCCGGTCATCTTCAGGTATGATGCCACCACCAAACACGATGACGTCAGAAAGACCTTCCTCGATTAGCAGTTCACAAACTCTAGGGAATAGATGGTTGTGGGCACCAGATAATGAGGATAGTCCGAGAAATCTTGCATCTTCATCCCGAACAGTTTCAACAATTTGTTTAGCTGTTCGCCTAAGTCCGGTATAGATTACCTCATGTCCCGCATCTCTTAGTGTTCTGGCAACAACCTTAGCACCACGGTCATGGCCATCTAACCCAGGTTTGGCAATGACTATGCGGATGTTACTGGCCATGTTGGGTCTAATTATTCATTACCTATCAAGCAACCTCCCATCCACCATAAGCACAGAAGTTAAATTGACCAATCTGGATTGTTCAACTGCATTCATCACGGTAAGCAATAAAGGCGGCCTTGACGCACAGTAGAACGGGGAAGCCATGCCTACAACTGAAGAACGACTGCGCGACTTGCGAAATCGCAAGGCGCAAAGTGAAGCGGGTGGGGGACAGACGCGAGTTGACGCTCAGCATAACAGAGGGAAACTTACGGCTAGAGAAAGACTCGAAATTTTGCTCGACGACGGAAGTTTCCAAGAGATTGATGCACTCGTTGAGCATCGCTGTAGAGACTTCGATATGGATAAAAATGTCATACCAGGTGATGGAGTAGTTACCGGCCATGGTTGTATAAACGGGAGAGAAGTATTTGCTTTTGCTCAAGACTTTACTGTCTATGGCGGGTCTTTGGGAGAAATGCATGGACTAAAGATTTGCAAAGTTCTAGACATGGCATTAAAGACTGGTAAACCTGTTATCGGACTAAACGATAGTGGCGGTGCTAGAATCCAAGAAGGCGTGGCATCACTTGGTAGTTACGCTGAGATTTTCTTCCGTAATGTGAGAGCCTCAGGAGTTGTTCCGCAAATATCTGTTATAATGGGTCCGTGTGCTGGTGGCGCTGTTTATTCACCAGCAATAACCGATTTTGTGATTATGGTTGATCAAACTGCTCACATGTTTATCACTGGTCCCGAAGTCATCAAGACAGTAACCAACGAGGTTGTTTCGTTTGAGGAGTTAGGCGGTGCTATGACCCACGGTAGTCGTTCAGGAGTATCACACTTTACCGCTGAAGATGATGAATCTGCCATCCAATTAGCAAGGGATTTGTGCGACATGTTGCCGTCGAACAATCTCGAGAAACCACCTATCAAGAAAACCTCGGACTCAGCCAGTCGGACCTGTGAAAAACTTGACACCATCATTCCCGAAGAGTCAAACAAACCATACGATGTTGTTGATGTTATCTCAGAGGTTCTCGATGACCACGGTTTTCTCGAAGTTCAAGCTGATTGGGCACAAAACATCGTTATTGGGTTTGGTCACCTAAATGGACAAACTGTCGGCGTTGTGGCCAACCAACCAAAAATCTTAGCTGGATGCTTAGATATTGACGCAAGCGACAAGGCAGCAAGATTTGTCAGATTTTGCGACGCATTCAATATCCCCCTAGTGACCTTTGAAGATGTTCCAGGGTTTTTGCCGGGAACCAACCAAGAATGGGGCGGCATCATTAGGCATGGAGCAAAATTGCTCTATGCTTTCGCTGAAGCTACAGTGCCAAAATTAACCGTTATAATGCGCAAAGCGTATGGTGGAGCGTATGACGTCATGTCATCTAAACACATACGAGGTGACTACAACGTGGCATGGCCATCCGCTGAATTAGCCGTTATGGGTGCTGACGGTGCCGTAGAAATTATCCATCGCCGGCGGCTGAAAAGCGCAAGAAATCCTGAACAAGAACGAATCAGGCTAGCCGAGGATTTCAACGAGAAATTTGCTAATCCATACAAGGCTGCAGCACTGGGTTACATCGATGACGTTATTGAGCCGAGTGAAACAAGAAGAAAACTAATTCGCGCATTAGATATGCTGGTCGACAAAGAGGAATTAAGGCCTGCAAGGAAGCATGGTAATATCCCATTGTGAGGTGATTTTGTGACCGATGAATCAGTATTGCGAATTGCTGCAATATATGCGGTGTTATCAGTTATTGAAAACAATGCTCGAGATTCCTCAAAAATAGGTCGTGATCCCGGACCGGTTTGGACCCAAGATCATATTAGAATGAATACTGGAAAAAATTCGTTGATGAACCGAAAGGCGTCACGCTCACCTTGGAGATAATCACATGACTGAAATAAAGAAGGTTATTGTCGATGGAGTTGAATTAGAAGTCGAAGTTGAGATTTCTGATGACGGAAAGTGGCTCGCTAGTGTCGAAGGTAGAACCTTCGAAATTGAACTGCCTGATTCAGGCCCGGTGGTAAAGAAAAAGCGACTGGCTGGTGGAAAGAAAAAGAAATCTGGAACGGTTTCTGCCAACATACCCGGAAAAATCGTTACTATTGAAGTTGAGATGGGACAACGCGTAGAAGAAGGACAAGTTATCCTTATCCTAGAAGCAATGAAAATGCAAAATGAAATTCAAGCACCAGTGACGGGAACGGTAACTGCTGTCAATTGTGAGGAAGGTCAGTCTATTGAGGCAAACGTTCCCTTAGTTGTGATTGAACCTATGGAAGAATAGTGCTTAATTTGACACATTACGATGCGACCATTAAAGTGTTGATATGTATACGGCTCAACATGGCAGCAGAAACTGTATGCGACTTTCCTGGGTGTGGTGGTGTTGGAGACATCGTTTCCAGACTATCACCAGAGGGATACCTCGTCGCCACTGGGAAAAAAGCCTACTCATTTCGTGAGGCATATCGCAGATTCCACTATTGTCAGAACTGTCACGACCAATTGATGGGCGGTGTCTGGTCAAGAGTAAGAAAACCTGACGACAAAAAAGATGGGCATGTTGCCCCCACAGCCATTTAATTCTTGCTTTCGGGGAGAATATCATAAACCAATACCTCGTCGGTTACATATGGAACATAAGATTTCCAAGAATGTAAGCAGGAAAATACAAGCCTCAAGCGTGTGTATTTTATTTCTCTTGACTGCATTATCTGCCGGCATTAGTACAGTTAGCGCCGCAGGAGCAAATCAAAATGATATTAACAGCGGTTCGGATTTATCCGACAGGATA
>DUKK01000064.1 GCA_013329355.1 Candidatus Poseidoniaceae archaeon
TTAGAATCGTCGACATCAACTGCCCCATATGGCGGGAAATGACACTGACATAGCGTCCAGTGACTTTCCGTTTTTAGCCCACGATGAGCCACGTCCAGGACAAATCGATATGATTAGGGAATGTCGTTCATCGTTGCAAAATAAAGGTCATCATTTAGCTGCAGCACCTACTGGAATCGGTAAGACCGCAGCATCGATTGCAGCCGCCCTTGAAGTTGCAATGAATTCATCGACAAAACCGCATATATTATTTCTTACTGGGCGACAATCACAACATAAGATTGTCATTGATACGGTGCGAAAAATAAATTCTAGATTAGGTAGTAATCATCGCGATATCAAGGTTGTCGATATCATAGGGCGAGAATCGATGTGTGAAGTAGTAGACATTCAAACCGGCAGGTGTTTGTGTGAACAAGGTTCCAGTGAATCAGCAAGGCCAAGACTGCGAGAGGATATTAGAGATTTTATTCTAAATTCACCTAGGCACGTTTTTGAAACCGTTGAAAAAGCCAAGACTTTCGGTATCTGTGCTTGGCAAACCTGCCGCAGTGCAGTGAAAGATTGTGACATTCTAGTCTGTGATTACAACCATGTCTTTGCTGAACAGGTTAGGGAAAATTCGCTACCTTCAATGGGAATTTCCTTACAAAATACAATTTTAATCGTTGACGAGGCACACAATCTACCAGACCGTATCAGAATGAGTATGGAGCGGGTGATTACGCCAATAATTGTCAGAAATGCTGCTATGGAGCTAGAAGAATTCATGGGCAATTTAGAAGACATTGCGATGAAGAATCCAGCTAATGGGTCACCTCAACTCATCGATGATGTGAGTTGGTCTTTTGAAGTCATCAAATTATTCAGGCACAAAATGGGTGATTATTTCAAGAGCCTGCATGAAAAGGTGAACGACGATGAGGATCTATTGGTAAACATTGAGCAGTTTACTGAGCTTATTCATGCCGCGTGTAATGAATACGACGGGGTATCTGGACAAATGCGGATAGGCAAGGATACCGATTACACTTCACATCAAATGACTAGAAATCCATTGGAAAAACTGTACAACACACTCAGCCAAGTAACAGTCGAGGTAGAGGATGAGGAGGACGCCTCTGAGCCAGATGCTCATCGAATTGCCTACATCATAGAATCAATCATGCGGTTTGGCAAAACAACAGCACTGTGCATGGTATTTTCACCCAAGGGCAAGGAAGGTAAGATAACTACTCATTTGCTTGATCCAGGAGTTCTATCAGGACCACTGTTCTCGAAAACCGCCGGCTCAATTCTGATGTCCGGAACACTTTATCCGCCATCGATGTATGCTGATATTTTGGCATTGCCATCTAACCTTACCACCAAAACATCCTATGTTTCACCATTTGCCGGCGAGCGTAGACCAGTATTGGTTGCAAGAGATGTTACCACTAAGTACAATCAGCGGTCGATGGCAATGTGGGAGAAAATGCGAGGCCATATTCAAGCACTTATTGATGGCAGCGACGACCATGTTGCAGTGTTTTGTCCATCATACAAATTGATGGAGGAAATACTAGGTGGAGTTTATTTTGCTGGTGTAACCAAGATAACTGAATCTAGAGATTGGGTCAAGGACGACATAGACCGAGTTGTTGCGCGATTGAAGAACGAGCGAAGGATAGGCAACCGAGTATTATTGTGCGGAGTTTTCGGGGCACGACTATCAGAAGGTATAGATTACGACGATGGCGTGTTGGGCTCGGTTGTATGTATAGGAATTCCCAACCCACCACCCTCGGTACTTTCAGACTCGCTCAAGGAATACATATCAGATAAATTTGGTAAGCAAAACGCTTGGCGCTACACAGTGACTCAACCTGCAATAAATGCGATATTACAAGCCATGGGACGACCCATTCGGTCAGTTGAGGATAGAGCATTGATTTTGCTTCTTGACAATCGAAATGATAACCGAACCTATCGTGACTGCTATCCCTCTGCCATGAAAATGAATTCCTCCAATGAACCAAATTCGACCAAAGCATTCGCTTCACGGTTCTTTCGCAGGGTAAGACGCATATCCTAAACAACAAAAAGGTTCATTGATGTTTGCCGCTGAGCGCCTAGCATGTCAGACTGGGAGTTAGTCGATATTTTAGCAACTAAACCAGTAGTTCGTAGCGAAAGTGACGTCAAAGTGAATCGCGATGGCCTAGCTGCAGATGTTGAATCCCTACATAACGAATTTTGGCGTGATGCGCCACACCTAACTGAAGTTGAAAATCGGCATATCCAGGTATTAGTTAGTGCAGGAATGATTCCAGAGGAACACATTGCGGCAACTGAGCCGAGTCGTAAACTAAATTGGCTGATTGACGAATTAAACGGGAGGATCGATCCAGACGGTCTATCAATTCCCGTAAAAGGTCTGGATATCGAGGATATGACAATTCACAAAATGACTAAAGACGATGAGACAATAATCAAACTAAACTTCATCGAAAAAGACGGACAGGAACTCCAACGTGAATTAACCATAGATTCTAACTCAGAAGATTTTAATTTCCAAGCAAATTTTTACAACAATAGATTATACCTCAGATGGTAAGATTACCTATTCGGTATCGCTTGCAAACTGGCAATCTCTTGCATCATCTTTTCCAATGCTAATTGTGCAGCTTGCTGATGTTGTGGTCCCATCTCATCACGACTATAC
>DUKK01000022.1 GCA_013329355.1 Candidatus Poseidoniaceae archaeon
TCTTCAATCCATGCAGAGCAGGCAGATCCGTGGCATAATGCACTGAAATTATCAACATCTATCCAAAACGTACGCCTGCCGCAAACAGGGCAGTCACGACACTCCATAGTCGACAGAATCGTCATGGCTTCTTCGCCAACGATATCAACATCCCAAACAACTACACTACAACTCTCAAGTAACATCTGCTCACTCTTTTTCAAGAACGCTCTTAGAACCTGCCACGCAGTATCTTCTGTGCTAAAGCAACCTAATGCTATGGTTCCACCATCTTCTTCGGTAACCGATGGAACAAATACTCTTGAAACAGGCTCGCCCATGGCTGACTTAAACCAATCAATTGTATCAATTCTCTTGTTTAAATGGCCACTCAGCCTCTACTATTGCCAGCCCTCCGTCGTGCGGAAGCTTTGCCTCGGGCTTCTCTATTCTTATCATGATCTTGCGAACAAGTTTATTCTGGGAAATAATCTCAAACATATGTTCAATCATTGTCTCCATTAATTTGATTGGCGGTGAGTTGACAATGACATCATGCGCCACAGTTTGTAAATCAGCATAATTAACCGTTTGATGTAGGTTGTCAGCAAATACCTTTGATTCTAACTCTACTGTTATAGAGACAACGAAAGGCTGCTGATAGGAGTGTTCCGCCTCATAGGCTCCATGCTTTCCATACACAGTAAAATCTTGCAAAGTTACCTTAAACATCTAACCCTCTTCCCTCTCATGAACCCAGATAAGGTGGTATCCAAACTGAGATTTTATTGGATTTGAGGTGGTTGACAAAGGGATATTCCATACCGCATCATCGAATTCTTTCACCATCATTCCTTTTCTAAACCATCCCAAATCACCACCTTTTTGAGATGATGGGCAGGTGCTTTTTTTACGCGCCATTTTTTGGAACTCTTTCAGTTTGGAAATCTTCTGTTTTACCTGCAGAGCTTCGGATTTAGAGTTCACAAGTATGTGCGATGCCCAAGCGCTAGGAGCCACCATGGCCCACCCTAGTCCAATTCGTTATTGAATTTCACTGAATCAGGTGCTTAAATCACCGGCCAGCAATCTAATCTAAGTATTCCAAATAGTCACACGAACATGTAGCAGTTCCCCATTTTATTGGATAATGGTGTCTAGGTAGTTATGATCCTCCAAGCACCACCACAATGGCAGGATACCGCTCTGCCAGTGTTAACGCGAGTTCATAGGTAAATGGACAATGATTTGTAAGGATTATGACCGCAGCACTTTTGTTCAAGAGTTAGGGTATTTGCTGGGTGTCAGATTTCATCGCCGGTCCATCGTTTGCCGATTTTGTGCTCAATATCACAATGATCGAGGATTCTCGCCATAATAAAATCGATAAGGTCATCGATAGACTGTGGGTGATTGTAAAATCCAGGTGACGCAGGAATTATTATTGAACCCCACATCGATAGTTTGGTCATATTCTCCAGGTGTACCGTTGCATACGGAGCTTCTCTGGGGACTAGGATGAGTTTACGTCGTTCCTTCATTGCCACGATTGCCGATCTTGTCACTAGATTGTCACTAATTCCCGCAGCCATCTTGCCTAGTGTTGTTCCTGAGCAAGGGCATATAACCACAGCGTCGATTTTGGCTGAGCCTGATGCGGATTTACCGCCAATATTTCTCTCATCATCAAGCATGGCGCCAGTTTTGCTAGCCAGTTCTTCTTTTGTCATGTTACACTCATGCTTGAGTGTTATTTCGCCAGCATGGCTTACTACTAGGCGTGTTTCTCTGCCGTGCTCTTGTAGGATTTCTAGCAAGCGCTTACCGTAGATGGCACCTGAAGCGCCAGTGATGGCTACAACGATTTCGCCCATGTGGCACCGACAGCATCAACTACTTTTATTCACTTGTTTTTATTTTAATGCCGAGGTCAGTGATTTATCCAGTGCTTCGATGGCAAGTTTAAACGACTTTGGTTCTATAGACCAAGCTACTCTAACCCAGTTCCTCAGTTCTTCGCTAAACATTGAGCACGGAACAGCCAACAAGTCATTAGCCTTGCAATGGTGGTCAACGAAATGCTCAGAGTCAACGTTGTTTGGTAGCTCAAAGCATCCAAATACGCCCGCAGGTGGTTCGTTCCATGCAATGTTATGGCGCGCTAAAACAGCCCTGAGTTGTGGTAAATTTTCCCTTCTGTAGTGGGTAATTGCCATATCCACCTTGGATAGATTCTGCAGTGCTGCTGTACCGATTTTCATTGTTGGGCTTGCCATTACTCCGGAAAAGGTCATGAATATCCGGCGGGCGATCGAGATTGTTTGCCTGTCGGAAATAATCCACCCAAATCTAATTGAGCCCATTGAGTAGACCTTGGTCAGAGAATTTATCGATATAATCTTGTCACCATAGGAGTGCAATGAGCGATAATGTTCCGTATTTCTATATGCATCATTATATGCTTCATCTGCAATAATAATTACCTCATTTTGTTTGGCTAGTTCTATAATCCAATCTCGGTCTCGAATATCAAGGTTCCAGCCAGACGGGTTAGAGATCGGAGTAACCATGATAATTTGTGATTGTTCAATTGCCTCACGCCATTGTTTGCGATCAATCCGCCAACATCCTGAATTACCTTGAGGTGGATATTTATTCATGCGAATTACCTTATCTGCCAAGATAAGAGCTGTCTGTGGTATTGGTGCGTAGGTTGGTGACTCCACTGCAACAGTTATCTCACCATCAACAGAATCTCGAATCATGGCGATTGCAGTAAGTAGGGAAATATTGATCCCCTGTGTAGCACCATGGGTAATCAAGACATTATCAACAGCGACATTTTCTCGTTCAGCGATAATAACTCGTGGATCGATATCATCATTGAAGTACGGCTTGTTTAGCTCAGTTATGCCCTTCCCCAGTAAATCATCGAGTTGCCAATCATATTGCATACCGCTGAAAGAAAGGTTGTGAGTCCTGGTTTCTTGCAATCTTGGGATATACCACTCAAGGTAATCTATCGGCGCAACTGAATTGGTCAATCCATCGCGACTAAATCTCGGCCAGTAACGACTCATATGCAGGGCAAATTGTTTAATCAATTATCTTTTTTCATGATTCTGATTATTTGATAATCTTTCCTCTACTGAGACACAACATCATATTTTCTAGTAATGATTCAATTAGATAATCCCTATCTACATCGTAGCCTAGTTTTGCAAGGCAAGTGGTTGTTGCTTCACCTAACCCGCAGCCCGATAGGTTCTCAACTCGACCCGCTGGAGTGTTGATATTGATGGTCAGACCATGTCTTGATGTCCACCTGAGAAACGATAATCCAATGCTGCATACTTTGTTATCGCCAACCCAGACTCCTTGCATCCTGCCGTCCTTTCGCGCAGGTATGCCCAAGTCTGCTAATGTTCTAATCACCCAGTCCTCAAGTTTGCTAATAATTGCAGTAACTGAGTCTTCTCCCGGCAAATCCCATTTGAAAATTGGATAGCATACGATCTGTCCTGGTCCATGCCAAGTAAGACCACCCCCTCGATCTACGGGAAAAGCGGGGTAAGTTGGTGGTGGTGTAATGCCGTCGTTTCTAGCACGCGGGCCAACAGTAACAATTTCCGGATGTTCCAATAGCAATAGAGTATCATGAATTCTATCCTCAATTCTAAGCATTTGGAGTTCTTTCATTTGGGCAAGTGCCGTTTGATATTCAACAACACCCTCAAACCGAATGTCGACGAATCTTTCCCCGGTCATGGCTATGCTAACCATCGGTTTATCATAGACTTAATCAAAAGTCAAGTTCGGCAGATTTCACATCCGTCCTGCCGGCTTTGTAGGCTTCAATAGCTGCTTTAGCGATTGCTTTGGGGTCATTCACAACCTGTTTGTCAATTTTATCACCGTTGAACAAAGAATCGCCAACCAAAACGGAATCCATTAATGACAAATTCTTGTTTGATGAGTCCTCACTTTGTTTGATAATTCTCTCCATGTCGTGGGTCAGCGCTTGAATTGCTTCCAATTCGGTGGTTTTCCGCTCGAGTTCGGATTCTAGACTAGTAACCTGAATTCTAGTCTCACTCAGTTGGACTCGCAACATTTCGGACTCAACTCTGGTAGCGCGCATTTCATTGGCTAACTCCTCCAATACTTCTCTTGCCGATGTAGCCTTAGTTGGAATATTACTTGCAGGGCTCTGAGCTCGTGATGGGTGTTCAACAACATAGCCAGCAATAGATTCACCAGGGTAATTTGCTGATAGTAATTTTACTGCTGTATGTCCTGAGATATTGAAACCCAGCGCCATAGCAGAAAGTAGGACTGCTTCGCCGTTATGTTCTTGGCTCATTACTTGACCTGATTCAATGGCATAAAACAAGTCAAAGAAACTCATCATGGTAATTACAGAAATTAGGCCACAGAAAAACAATATGACTGCTGAACGGCGTATTTCTCGACTAGTGGGCTTAGATGATTCGACAGGTGGCGGCATTTGTATTCTACCTTCTATCACGCCTCTGGGGTCATTAGCTAACTGTCGTATGACCGGCCGTAAATCCTCTTCGACATGTTTCAAATTTGCCATATGCAGCCTATACCTGCGCTTGGCCAAGTTAAATCCAGTGAGTATAACCAAACTGCCTAAGACATAGTATAGCCAGAACCACGGGCCGTCTGGTGCATGTCCATGACTCAATTCCTGTCCTATAACAAAACCACTTTCAACCTCCTGATTTAGTAGAAATCCCGACAGTTGATCACCTATGTCATTTGAGGTGTAACCATCATAGTGACATTGATGTTTATTTCTGTGGTTGATTTCTTCACACTGCTCATTTTCATAGTCAACAATTGCTTCCGCATATTGAAGCAATATGCTAGATGCACCAACAGCAATTGACAATATAATTGATTTGGCAATGAATATTCGGACTCCACCAGGCGGAATTAACAGTTGTTGTGATTGATGATTAGGCTTATTTGAACGAATTCTCCAAAACACCAATCCACAGAGAACAGCTATTACGCTGACAAAAATAACAAATTTATTGAATTCTGGAACGGCAAAAACTTGATTCATGAGATATCAAGTAATAATTTGTTTTCGTTCGTATATAAAACAATGCTAGAATCGTCCAGATGAGCCAAACCCTCCGCTGCCGCGCGTGGTCGAAGATAGCTCATCGTAGGTTTTTTCTTGAAACTCTACAAGAGGCACGGGTGAAAATAATAGTTGAGCGATACGCTCCCCCTTGTGAATTAAAAATTCC
>DUKK01000036.1 GCA_013329355.1 Candidatus Poseidoniaceae archaeon
AGTGGCTCGGACACCGTTGGCCAGAGCATCTAACACGGGCTAGAACTGGGAAAAGACTGCCACGAACACTGACTAGGAGAGAACTAACCATGGTCTTAGAGGCGGCAAAGACTAGTGAAAATCCGGTCTCCTCTGTAGTAGTTACCCTGATGCTCGACACTGGGTTAAGGGTCAGCGAGGTATGTAATCTAAATCTGAGCGACATCGACATTCAAGACAAATCCGCTAAGGTAATTGGTGGCAAGGGTGATAAAGATCGATTAGTTTTGTTTACCAATCGCTCACTTGAAATGATCAATGCATGGTTACCTGTTAGAGAAACCAGGGTAAAAGGAGAATTTGACGCATTATTACTCAACTCTATCGGGCGACGTATCCAACCCAGAGGCGTGCAGCGGTTGATGGACGCACTGGCTATCGAGGCTGGACTGCCCAAAGGCAAATTGACGCCGCACGTGTTACGACACAATTTTGCCACCGGTCTACTAGAGCGAGGTGCTGATTTAGTATCGATTCAGAAATTGTTAGGACATAGTAGCATTGCGACAACTCGTGTTTACCTCGAGATCTCTGACCAAACTCTGCGGGAGGTATACAACCGAGCGCAATCGATGCGCACCGATCTTGCAGGATTAGATTCTCCCGACGAAGAGTTGATTGACAATTCTCCCTCAACCAGCGTATTAGGTGTTGATTAGGGCTACTTTGTTTTCCGTTTGGTTATTTTTCTCGGCCCCATCCACTCTCGGTGCGGTTTTACTGCTTGACCTGAATGTCCGGGTATTGGACAAAACTTACCTGACCGACACCGGGAGCAATTTTCCTTTGGTGGAAGTTCCACAGTCTTACGCAGACGGCCATACTTCCTTCTTGGCATAACTGTAGTTTACGCCGCTAGGTCTTTGAATAATTCGCGAGTTTATTTCTTGGCGTTTCTAAACCACGCCATTTTTGATAGCGGGGTATCTCTTGATGGACCTATTTTATTGGTGCTTTTATCGTTTTTAGCCTTGGCTTTAGTCTTGGCCTTGGCCGCCAGATTCTTGGCTTTATCAGTAGTTTTCTTTGCCGCTGATTTGGTTGCTGCTTTGGCCTTGGTTGCTGTCGCCTTAGCTTTAGCTGGGGCTTTCTTAGCTGCTTCTTTTGCGGCAGTCGCAGTTTTCTTGGTTGCTTTCGACGCTCCGTCAAGCTTGTTTGCTGCTGCTGCAACTTTTTTTGCCACTGCGGCTTGCAGACCTGCCTTGACTAATTTTGCCGCTCCAGCAGTTGCTACTTTGGCTACGGTGTCTAATTTTGCGTTGACCAATTTCTTCGCAGTTGCTGCTCCGACTCCCGGAATTGCGGTCAATTTAGATGCCTTCGATTCTTTCTTGCCTGAGGCCATGGTTTCACCTAGTGATGCAGAAGAGCAATTACTAATGAATTCTTGCTCTCTAGATTTATTGCGGTCAATTGATGTTGTAGAATGGCCTCAGTTTAACCATGGCCGAACCTTTTGGCAATGCTAGCGTGGTACTGATTGGCCAGGTAACCAAAGCAAAATCAAACCACCGGGTTGAGAAAGCAACCCGCTTACTTCGCAACGAGACCTTTCCAGGCAAAACCGAGGTTGTCTACCTCGGCAACATTGCGAGTGCGATAATCGCTGCCTTAGAATCGCCAGATACCCCCGAATTTACACAATTACCGGGATATAACGAGCAGAAATGGCAATTGAAGACCATTAGCGGCCCACTAACTGTCACAATAACCTCTGACTCTTATTGGGGATTTGGTCTGTTAACCTCCGGCTATCTGAACATCATTGAGTTGACCGGCCCAACTAGTGTTATTGCCAGACTAATCTTCGACCTAGTAGCATCATCCGGTTGGCAACCATGGCGTTTCAAACATCCATCCTCAGCGCAACGCTATCTAATGAAGCGACGACCCGATATATCCCTCGATGCTAATGAGCAAGCTTGGGTGAAATTCGTCGAGTTATGTAAACAAGAAATCAGTGAGTTGATTGAGGTCATGGAAAATGCGATTGCTAATGTCGCAAGGAAAGTTGCCGCAATCGAGATTTTGGAAGGTTGGTCAAAAAGTAAAGCGGAGGTTAGTGTTGCTGCGGCAAGGTATGACCTAAATATCGCTAATGAAGCCTTGGCAGACCGTAATCTTCCAAGTGTCGAACGGGCCATTGCTCGTATCGAGGCGTCACTAATTGAGGCAAACCCTGATAATGCCATGAATGAGGAAAATAGTGGTTTAATAATCGAAAAGTCGCTAGAGTCAATCAGATTTGATGATGACTTAGTAGTCAACCCTAGCGACGATGAATTGATACCCTTAGTAGACTTAACCGATGAAGAGTAATCCACAGATTTGCCGCTATATAAGGACGCGTCGCGTTGATAAAGGGGATGCTACTCGGGTAGGTTGATTGAAATGGCTTCTAAGAAGAAATCTGAGGGTAGTGGGATTCAACAGGCTGCTGGTCTGATTCGATATTTCGATGAAGAGTCAGAGCATGCTTGGAAAATTACCCCATTCCAAGTTTATGCTGCTTGTATCATCATTGGAGTATTTTTTTACCTCGTCAACCAAGGGGTCGTCGGGGCAATATGGAACCTATTTTAGATAGGTTTAATCATCACTATCTTGTTCTCTAAGGTTGCCATCTTTTGGGCCACCTGCATGGCAATTTCCATATTCTCTGTAGCACCAATGGTCTTTGCACCAGATGAGTCATGAACAATGAGACGATGCGTAAGGTTGCGTAGCACACCCTCATCAACTCGCTCAAATACCCAGTGTTCGTCTTCAATTCTTATCATTGCCGGAACATCAACCAGAGGACCCATTTCAGTGCCCGTCTCGGATGTTCGAATCTTCAACCCTCGAAGATCACGTATTGGATTCCAATTACGAATTCTTGTTGGTGCGCTAACTTTCTTCCTCTTGTCTATGCCGCCTCTAAATGCTCTAGTCATTAGGGTCCCATCCCCTGAAGTCTTTGACTTCGTTGCAAGGATTTCTGTTCTATTAATAAGAAGCGCGATGGATTTACCTCGTTTAAACACGGTTTGTTGATGATAACTCGATTTATCATCGCTCTAAACCATTAACAATAAGGGCGCTAGTGATAAGTATAACTCCACCTAAGAGGATAAAATTGCTCAGCATATTTGTGGTGTTAGCAGTGAGCATTAGAATCACTAAGCTGACTACAATAAGGAAACTAAGTCTTTGATTCGATGGACTGGTGGCATCTTGTTCAATCAAGTTTGGAATTATAATAGTTAATGACCCAATAATCCACAGACTCGGAATTAAGAACACTGCTAAATGATTAAACCAGTAAATCAGTGCAGGGGCGAATACAATGCTCATTCTCAGCCACCAAAATTCCGGCCTTGCTGCACTATCAAAGCCATATCTAGGTAAAATTTGTAATGTCGAGACGATAAGCAGAAATGATGCGCTTAACCATAGTGATTCGAGCAGATAGCGATTACCTGCTCTGAACTCAGCCGTGTTTTGTAATACTACTGATGTTACAATCAGCAGAACGAACACACATAATATCGCCATTATGGCAAATGACTTGGTTCTTGCTTGACCAACTTTCAGAATACTATCAGAATATTTTGCTGGAATGCAGACTAGAGATAGGATAAGTGTTTGAGACAGGAATAATATCGTCGCTAGGTTAATTTCGCTACCTTGATTGGTAACTAGGCTCGTTTCTAGGTTTCCGCCCTGATACAAACCAAGCAGCAACAGAATTGAGACAACATAACTCTTCATCAAAGCACGCCGTTTTAGAATCGTGAAATATTCACTTGGTAACTGTAAAGAACTTATAGCAAATAATTCTCCACTGAATGCAATCATTAGCGTTACTAGGATAACCATCAACGGATTGAGGTCACCACTTGACGACATAGTGGGCTGAGCTGGTAATGTATCGGGAGAGTAATAGTTCGACTCGGGAAAAAATATCCAAAAGGTGAGCAAGGCACATGCGGAAACGTATAGCATCACCTTACTTTGAACCGCCTTTCTTG
>DUKK01000230.1 GCA_013329355.1 Candidatus Poseidoniaceae archaeon
ATTCAATCTTTCACTAGAATCCAGTAGAATCAAACCGATGGGAGTAAGCCTAGCCTTGAAAGTCCGTTCCACACCGGGTCAAGAATCCTTGGCAACATTCTGTGCCTGACGTATACCGCTGCCGCTAAACTCATTTTTTGTAATTTGTTTAGTTTTACACGCTTGGTAAATACATCGCCTTGCTCTTTTTCGATTTGACGCAGTATCTTGTCATAAAAGGCGATCATCGCGGCAGGGGAATACCTGGTTCTTCTTGGCAACAATGGTAGCAATTGTCTTGCTTCTTCTAAGTAACTTCTGGCTCTCCTAGCGTAATGGTAACAATAAGGCTCCCAAGTTTTGTTAAGGACGACTTTACCATCAAGTTCTGACTCTTGAATTCCATTCTTCTCCAGTTCATCTAGCGGCAGATATACTCTATCTCGCTCGATGTCTTCTCCGACATCCCGTAAAACGTTAGTGAGTTGCATAAAAATGCCCCAAGATTCTGCATACTTTTTGGCCAGGGGGTCATCGTATCCGTAGATCTCTATACACATTAGACCAACTACTGAAGCAACTCGGTAACAGTAGTCATACAATTCATCAAAGGTTCGATATCGGTTATTATACAGGTCGTCCTCCATGCCGGATATCAGATCATCAAAGACATTCCTGGTAATCGTATATCGATTAACAGTATCCTTAAGGGCCAAGAATACAGGGTCAGTAGAATAAACATCTGTGTAGCAGGTTGAGAGTTTTTTCCTAAAGAAAAACAACTGAGTGATTTTGTTTAGATATGACTCTTCGTCAAGGATTGTCCCCCTGTTTTGTAGTGCTTCCAATTGTTCACGGTAAGCGGTCGCTTCGGGGTCGGTTTGTCCAACACTTCCCGGAAATCGGTCGGCCCAATCACCGTCGGCGATATCGTCTGCACGGCGACAAAACGCATAAACAGCACACATCGCCAGTCTTTGTTCATCGGGCAAATATTTGAATGAATGATAGAAGTTACCAGCTTCTTGAATGGTTAATTTCTCACAGTATTGGTATGCGAGTTTGAGTAATTCCTGCGGCGGCTGCTCTGACCATATTGGTGCATCAAGATTTTGAAACGGGTCTACCAATTCATTTTTTTCGCTGATACCAATAAATGCAACACCTTCGCGGAGTGCCTCCATAGCAGTTACGCTGACTGCTTTAACAGCATCCCTTGCTAGAACAACACCGGCCCTCAAACGGTCGAGAGTGGTCATCTTTTGTGTCGGTGCGCCACTTTCCCTAGATTTGGCGTTACCCTGTAGTGGGAATAACAAATCCAAAGGTTTGCGGCGTTCCAACATCCCTATCGCATTGCTGTATCAGTCCTCCTTTTTGATTGCTTTGTTACAAAGCATCAATCACTGAGGCAAACAATAAATTTTGATAGGGCGATCTGACCAGTGCATAAAAGTGGGGCAAGTTTTTACTTACTTAAGCCGCTGGGCTATATTTTACTATCTCTGTTTTTCTCAAGTAACCTTTTGACTCCGCCAGGTATTAGCAAGGCCGTTAACAATTTCCTTGCATATGATTTAATCTCATCGCGCGTTACTTTTATCCGGTCTGACGCATCTAGGATATTTCCTTCACGCAACAATGTGACAGTGCGTTGTCCGATTAGCACCGGAAGCATACACGAGGCTTTTAGCCTAAATTGGGTCTCAGGTATCATTTTTATGTATTCGATTGCAGCATCAAGATGTTCATTTGTCAGGTCTAAATATTCATCATAAAGTGGTCTGAATTTGTCAATATTGTTTGGATTGAGTAAGTCATCTGGAATCAATCCGTGACGCGACAATTCATCTGATGGGATGTAACAACGCCCAAACCTCAGGTCTTCCGGAATATCTCTGAGGATGTTAATCATCTGCAACGCTTTGCCAAAGCGAATGCCCTTCGCAAAGAAATCTTCCTGCTTATTGTCATCCATTTTAATCAAATGCGCAAGTGACATTTTAGTCCAAAAAACACCCACACAACCAGCGACTCGATATGTGTAGTCATCCATCTCTTGATTATTCTTTAAAGCTGAAATATTGCCTCCTTCTTTAGCAGGACCAAACCTTTGCAGGTCGAGAATTTGTCCACCAACAATAGTATCTAGACATTCTAGCATTCTCTTCTGATCATTCTTGTCATAAATGTCAAGTGCATCAACAACATCCTTAACATTCTTGAGTAAATCAGCCTCGTTCGGATTTTCTTGGATTTCAGCTATTGCAGAAAAATCTGGAAGTTTTGCTGATTTTTCTTGAGCAGCATCGTTATACTCTCTTATCAATTTCAGCAAGACCTCAGTTTCTCCATGCTTTGAGTCAGCAATCGTATCTGCTACTCTTGCCAGCAGGTAAAGCAAGCCTATTTGGCCCCGTACCTTTTTTGGTAGGTATCTCAAGGTGGGGTAAAATGATCTGGAGGTTGTTTTCAGCAGATTGTCTATGCCATCGTTGACCAATACTGACATGATTCCCCTCCATTGGTGACCACCGACTAGTTGTTATTGACCCTATGGTAAAAACAGTTTCAAAATGTAATTTTCTTAACTATTATTCAATTTACAAATCAAATAAAGTAACCCGTAACTATTGTTTTTTTTATTGGAATTGATAGTAAGCCTTTATTGGGAATTAACTTAGCGTCTCGATGAGGGGATAACATGCAGTGCGACTCTTGTGGCGAAGAGATTCCAGCGGACAGTATATTTTGTCCGGAGTGCGGTGCTCGCCAAGATCTGTCCCGAGCAGGGGGTTTCACTGCACCTAACTCAGTTGGTTTGTCTGGACAAGATGTGACTGGCGGTAGGAATTTTGGTGTTGTTTCAGGGGAGGCTATCCGTCAACAGAGGGAGATGTCAATTTCCGACCCAAATGCAATTTCGCCTGAGTTAATGCGACAGATTGCCCAAAATATGCAAAATCAACAAAATATCCCACCAACCGGAAATTTCCCACCTCAAGGCTTCCAAAATCAGCCCCAACCCCAACCCAGCCTAACTCCACAGGCTACAGTAAATAACCTTGGAAATATCCAACAGTCCAATGTTCAAAATGTAATGTCACAGAATCAATCGACGTCACCAACCGATGAAATGGTCAACCGTTTGGCTGAGGCAGAGAAAGCAATGAAAAGCGAACGCCGAAATCAGTGGTTGAATATGAATCAAGCATCTGCTTCTAACGTGTTGTCAAATCTGGGGGCAGATTTACCAAATCACTTACGCAACGAAACTAATGCAGCCCAAGAAATCCTAACAGGTGCTCTGGGCGGGGCAACGGATGCGCCAAACGATGCATTCTTGCGTCGAATGTGCGAAGTTGCAGTCAGACGCGTTGCGCGCAAGAGAGGCGTGGCAGTTGAAACACCACAAGCAAAACTCGCTGATGATATTCTAACTGTAAATATCACCTTCATTGATGATGGACGTGTTCTAGATACGCCGGAGGAGTTAATGAACGCCTTTGAGCACGCAATTCAGACAGAAATAGCGTTAAAGGGATTTGATTATGTCGCTGAGATAAATCTCTATCGCTCCAAAGACGGTGAAATAGAAAATCTCTCTGATGCGGATAACGAGGAAGAAATGTTTGCCTGCGAAATCTGTGACGGACTGGTTAAGGAGAGCGACACAGAGTGTCCTCACTGCGGTGCAGTATTCGAAGATGAGGATGACGAGCCAGAACCACCGGTTCGTGGCCCACCAAGAGGTGGCCCTCCACGCGGCCCATCGAGAGGGGGCCCACCGGGCGGACCATCACGGTCAGGCCCTCCGGGCGGCCCATCGAGAGGCGGTCCTCCACGCAGTCCGACAAGACCAAGTCCTCCAGGCGGTCCATTGCGCAGTCCGCCGAACAAACCAAGTCGCAGTCCACCATCTGGTGGTCCTCCGAAAGGTCCGAGTCGTAGCCCACCTTCAGGTGGTCCTCCAAAAAGCCCGAGTCGCAGTCCACCGTCCGGTAGTCCTCCAAAAGGTCCTAGTCGCAGTCCACCGTCAGGTGGGCCAAAAGGTGGTCCTCCAAAAGGACCAAAACGAGGTCCTCCAAAATAAGTGAGGAATCATAGTGATGAGCAATAGATTGCCCGGATTCGGAGCAATTAGATTCAATGGCAAGCTTAGACCATCACAAACCGCTGCGGTTTCAGTCATTGAACCTCAGTTAGATGTTCAAGGAAAACACCTGCACATAGTTGCTCCACCAGGGTCAGGAAAAACAGTTCTTGGACTGTATGTTTGGGCCAACTTGGTTAGGAAACCCACCCTCGTTCTGTCACCTAATTCTGCAATACAAGCACAGTGGGCAGCAAGAACAGATTTGTTTGATTTAGATGGCAAAGATGAATTCATTACTACCGATCCAAAAAACCCGGGTTTACTTACCTCACTAACATACCAGTCAATTACTATGCCAAAAAGAGGCGGCGAAGAATTAAACGAGGCAGCTGTTGACCTTTGGACAGAGAATCTAATATCTAATGAAGAGGCGCTAGATGAAGAAAATGCACTAGGTTGGATTGAGGACTTAAAAATAAAAAATATCGATTATTATGAAGAACGACTTTCGGTCTATAGAAAGAAGGTAAGAGATGAATTTTCTAAACATGGAAATGCTTTGTGGACATTGAGTGAATCGGCAAAAAATAATCTTCAAAGATTGAAGGAAATTGGCATTGGGATGATAATTCTTGATGAATGCCATCATTTACTCCATCATTGGGGAAGAGTTCTCAATGAAGTTAGAGAGTATTTCGATAACCCAATAGTTCTTGGTTTGACAGCAACTCCTCCAGATTTCCAACATTATGATGAAGAAGATGCTAAAAGGTATCAGGAATTTTTCGGCGAAATCGATTATGAGGTACCGGTGCCTGCACTGGTTCGAGATTCAAATTTAGCACCATATCAAGATCTAGCATTTTTTGTTCGGCCATCACAAAATGAGTTGAATTATGTCGCTAAGGTTGATGAAGAATTTCAGGCACTTCTCAATGAATTGCATCTGGTGCAAGATTATCCAAATGCAACTTTACCTATTGACAGATGGGTGTTCAAAGCCCTTGAGGAGAGGAAATCACCTGGTGGGAAAAAGGCAGAATGGGAACAATTTAACAAAAGAAATAGTGGATTTGCCAACGCAGCAAGAGCATTTTTGCTGAACACAATTGGTAGTATACCTGAAGGGGTCCCGAATCCACCAGATTATTTGTTAGATTCTTATCAGAATAAATTGGCTATTTTGAGGCCTGTCCTTGACCGTTACGTTAGGCATGGATTACGAAGGAGTGAGAGTGTATTAGACCATGAAAAAGCAGAATTAATCACCCAACGTTTGAGAATGCTAGGCACTCAAATTACTGAAACTGGAATACGACCTTGTGCGTCTCCAGTAGGGAGAATCATGGCTTATGCATCCACTAAAGTCAAGGCTATTTCTACAATTTTAAGCTCCGAAATGCAAGCTCTAGGTGGAGATATTAGAGCAGTAATCATCACTGATTTTGAGAAAACCTCAGCCACGACTTTGGTTAAAGGTGTTATGGATGATGAGGCAGGGGGTGCTGTTGCCGCCTTAAGACAAGCAGTTCAGTGTGATAATGTAGACCTGCTAAATCCAATATTAATGACCGGTAGTACGGTACTAGTCGATGATGACCTTGCAGCAGAATTT
>DUKK01000124.1:0-12016 GCA_013329355.1 Candidatus Poseidoniaceae archaeon
ACTGTTTGAGGGTTGTGGCTGGGCTATCGAAATGATTGAGCACGACAAAGGCCACATGATACCAGTTGAGCACCATGAATCGCTCAAGGAGTGGTTGATAACTTTCTCAGACTTGTCTTAGATAAGCGTGAGTTTCGTCAAAACCGCCAATGAACATGACTTGGTCCCCCCTGAGGTCGAAAATAACTGGAACCGTTTGATGACCAGTTGCCTCGACTACGGCCTGTCTAAGACCATCATGTTCGTTGAAGTTATATTCCTTGCAGGTAAGTTTCTTGCTGGCAAACAAGCGTTTTGCTGCGTTACAATAGCCACAGAAATCACTGGTATACATTAAGAAATCCGTCCCTGATGTTGCAGCATGCTCAAAAATAACTGATTCTGCCATTGTTATCGTATGCCTGTCATTATTTCATGATTTAATTGTTAGTTTTCTGCATGCGTGGACCTGTGCAAGAGTTTGAATATATAGTTGAGTTGTTTTGATCGATAATCAATGGCCACACGTAGTGTCAAAGCAACAGTTCCAACCCACGTAGTGCGAGAGGGAGGCGGCTTCAAAGTCAGGCGACCAGTAGCAATGGGTTCTCTAATGTCGCCTTTTTTGCTCCTCGATGAAATGGGTCCAGTGAATTATGGACCAAAGGAGGCGATTGGGGCACCGTCACATCCGCATCGTGGATTCGAGACAGTAACATATCTGCTTCACGGCAGTATGCAACATGAGGATTCAGCTGGTAACTCGGGAGATTTGAATCCGGGAGATGTTCAATGGATGACCGCTGGCCGAGGAATCATACATTCGGAATTGCCACACCCAGATTTTTACGATTCTGGTGGTTTAATGCATGGCTTTCAAATCTGGGTTAATTTACCCGCAAAGCACAAAATGATGGCACCAAGATATCAAGAAATTCCTGAAGCGGATTCACCAACCGTTGAGCGTGATGGTGTGTGGGCTAGAGTAATAGCCGGCGAGTGTTTGGGAGTAACTTCGTCTATTGATACGGTTATTCCGATTTCTCTTATCCATGTAAAAATGGAGAAAGGGGCGGTATTGGATCAATCAATAGCATCCGGGCTCAATGGGATGATTTACGTATTCAGTGGCAGTGTTAGAATAAGCGATCAACTAAGCGTTAGAAAACAATCTATGCCATTTGGCTTCGGGGTTAAACAGCAGGCAAGTGATGGGGAACTTGCCTTGCTATCAGACGGTGACTCAGTGAAGATTATCTGTGATAGCCCGTGTGATTTACTAATCATGGCCGGACCAGAAATCGATGAACCAATTGCTAGATACGGCCCGTTTGTGATGAATACTCGCCAAGAAATACACCAAGCTGTGCTTGATTATCAAAACGGAACTTTGGCCTAATATAACAAACTTCCACTACCATAATTTACTGTCGTGGTGCCAGAACAAGCAGATTTTGCCGCAGGTAAATTGGGAAAACAATCAAAAAAGGCTCGTCATTCGACCGACCATCGGTGTTGCACATGGCTGATATTTTGGATACCATAAACGAGCAGATTGAAGTAGCAAATGACTTGAATCCGCTTATTAAAGTAGGGCTGTCAATAATCTTCACCGTCATTGGTTACTACGTCGTCAAATACACAATTGTCCGGCCGTGGGGCCGCATTGTGATGTCAACTGATACCGCTTGGGACGATAAGTTACACCGGCCAATCGCGAACCGTGCTTACTTCTTTTTGTTTGTCGGTGCCGCCCAACTGTCGACTCTGTGGATTTCCAACCAGTCCGAATTTAACGATACGCTAGCACCATACTTTTCTGCCATATACATACTTACCGCAACCTCAATTGCGAGCGTTTCAATCAAGCACATCATCCCCATGGTCATGGATCGTTTCACTGAAAAGTCAAGCGTTACAGTTTCGGGTAGTAATCCATTGATCACATTCACTTTGAGATTCGCCATTTGGTTTGGCGGACTATACCTAGCTTTGACCGAAATTGGAGTGGAATTGTTTGGTGTTCTAGCCTCACTAGCAGTGTTCTCGCTAATTATCGGTTTAGCAATCCAGCAAACGCTTGGTAATATTGTCAACTCTTTCCTATTAGCAATTGACCGACCGTTTGAAATCGGCGACCGCATCGAAGTTGACGGCACTTGGGGCTCCGTAGTCGGCACCGGCATTCTATCAACCAAAGTTTTGGACCGTGACGAGCGACTGGTAGTTATCCCAAACAACACTCTGGTTCAATCGACTATCATCAACCACGCTCGTGGGGGCGGTGACGGTATGGCTCGTCGTATCTCTATCGTTATCGACGTTGGCGTTGATTATCGTGAGAAAACCGAGCACGTCAAGTTGACGATGCTCAACATTGCTCGAGATTGTGAATACATCCTCGACGAGCCAAAACCTCAAGTGTTGATGGTGGAGCTTGGTGATTTCGCAAAAGTATACCGTTTGTTCGCTTGGTGTAAGGATTATTCTGATGAGCAATTAGCCCGTGATTGGTTGCTTAGAACCATAGACGCAAACTTCAGCGCTGAAGGCATAAACATTCCATATCCAACATCGGTAGAACTCACCGAGAGTGTTTACACCCAGGCTGCAACATCCAAGCAGCGTGCTGCTACTAGGCAAATGGTAAAGGAAGACAAGAAGATGGTTGAGGAGCGTGAAGCAGCCAGACAGAGTCTTGATGAGATTAATGAGAAACTCAAGGATGTTAATCTTGACAAGAAGGACAAGGCTGAGTTGGAAGAAGAGGCTCGACGACTTGAGACTGTGATCAACATGTTTGATGCTGGCGGCTGATTAGTAAAATCACAGGCGGCACATTTGCTGTAAAATTGCTTATAAGCGACCAACTGCGGCAATTCGACCATGAACGGCAGCGTAAGCCAAAGAAAAACGATGAAGTCAGCGTTTTTGGTCATCTTAATGATTATAATGACCCAAGTAGGGTATTTGGATCTGATTAATAACCAACCAACATCCAATGATTCTTTGAGCGAAGAAATTCCGGTGTCTGAGACTGCTCAAGGAACCTCGATTGTTTACGGTAATAACACTCAGTGGGCGCCATCTGGGTCATTAGAAACATATGGTTTCTCTGGATCTGCTGATATAATTGCGACAAGTGATGATGTAATTTTACTCAAGGGGAAAGTTGGTAAAGATAGTCGTACCTATTGCATAATTGCCTACAATTACGTCAACAAAACCTCTTGGCAGCCGAATGTAGTAGGCACATCGCAATGCCCAGGTACGAATTCTTATTGGAAGTTCATTGGCATTATCGACGGAGTGACATTGGTGCGGTATGACTTAGGGAATTCGAATAATCAAAACCATGCGATTTTTGGCTACAACCCGAGTAACGATACATTCTATTCAATAGCAAGTCTTCCAAGCGCAGGTGCTAGTGTAGGTAGTGCTGCAGTGATTGGTAGAAATGTCTACATGGGCACATCACACTCAGATGTTACCATCTTCAATTATGATAATCAAACCATTTGGGAGCCGACAAATCTTAATTGTGGCTACTCTTTTCACTCCAGTTACTTCGGTGCCCTAGGGGATAAAATTTTCTCAAAGTGTGGTAACTGGTTAGGTATTTTTGATCCGGTTACACAATCACTATCTATTCCAAGCGATTTGTCTTCAGTATATGTTAATTCTACGATTTCGCCCACGCGCTCTGTTGTATTAGGTGACCAATTATTGTTTTTAGGTGATGATAGTGTTAACGGCAAAGAGTTATGGGTCTATGATGCCAGTAATGGTTCTGGATGGATGGCGGCAGATATTGCAGTAGGTTCGGATTCAGCATGGTCATTGTTTGGCAACCTAAATCCGATGCGTTCAGGAACGAAAGTTCTGTTTGAGGCTACAGACCATTTCGGTGACAAAGATCTTTGGTGGTATGACAGCATCAATGCCTCAGTTTGGCGTGCAACGAATTTCTCAGATCCTAATATCAATTTTTACGGTCATTCAACTAATTCTTACGGCGAGTTAGCCAATGGCGTAATCGCCGTAGGTCACAAAACTCTAGATACTCCATCATCGAGTTATTATTCATACTACATTTCATTCTATAACCCAAATAATGGTACAGTTTGGCAGGAATCAGGCTTGTATCAGTCAATGGAACAAAACGCCTATGCTCAAAACAACAATGGTCAGATAAAACTCCGTGCAGTATATGGTAACACTATTATCGGAACTGCACACGCTAACACGGGCTCTCCTGTTGGTCATTATGTCAAAGTCTTTGCTTATGATATTACAAATCAAACTCTCCAGTTTTCAGAAAATTTAGGTGGAGCTCAATATTCTCATTATGATATCGTCCACACCAACATGGTGACGTTTGGCGACCACATTTTGTATGGCTTGGCCTGCGGTAATAATATTGCAAATTCCTGCCCTACTGTTGGTGGGGGCCGGCAAGCCGCAGTCGCCTGGTCCCCCGGTGCTATTGCGGTCAATGATGCATGGAACATTTCTGCGGGAGACCGTCTTGACGGCCCAATTTCAGGTGGCGATGGGCGTTTCTACAACTCAGGGGCTGGGGTGCAAAATCTAACCGCCAGTTCAGAAGGCGCCGAAGTGATGGTTGGTGAAGTCATGGATGAAATCACCTTCCAGTACAACGCCAGTGCGGCAAGCGGCATGACCAACGTCATCGGTGCCATCTGTGGCATCTCGCCTCCTTTACCAAACGGGTTAAACATCGACAGCAACAACTGCACAATTAGCGGCACACCAACGGTTGAATCGGCGAATCAAACCTACACGGTCACGGCAATAATAAATTCAACGACCTTCCAAACAACTGTTTGGTTGTCCATCATCCCATTTGGCACTGTCACTTCAGTGGTTGACGGTGCCGTACTGCAACTTGGCGAAACAATGACGCCGATAACACTTGATTACACCTCGCAGCATACCGGCTCTGGTTCTCCTTTTGTTAACACTACAGGGCCGGTTGGCTCCGCTGAAAATGCCGGCATCAAAATCGCCGTTGATTCCAATGGCCACAAACACATAATCCACGGGCGCGCGGGTGTTGGTACGGTTTACGCTACAGATGTTAGTGGTTCTTGGATGAATTTCACGCTTCTTCCACACACTGCAGGTCGAGTTGTGGACATTGCAGTTGATTCTAACGACAATGTCCACATTATCGCGTCAGACAGTAATGGTAATTTGGGATATATGACCAATGCAGGAGGTTCATGGTCTGCAATCACAACTATCGATAGCACAGTGCCAACTGGCTGGGAGGCCAATATGGCTATTGATTTGTTTGATAATATCCATGTTTCATACTATGACGGTTCAGATTTTAATGGAAATTTGAAGTATGCTACCAATACCGGTGGTTCTTGGACAACAAAATTCGTTGATAATACACCAAGCAGGTCTGGAAGATATAATTCAATTACCACAGATTCTAACGGTTATGCACACATCTCATACAGTAGAGATAACCCACCGGCTAGCAGAGACATATACTATGCAACGAATTTGCACAGCTCATTATCTCCAGCAGATACCTCTTTCACCACCCGGGCATTGAATGTCGGAGGTTTCAATGATAACAGCATCGCACTTGACTCAAATGATGTCATTAGCATTGTATTCCACACATCTGGGGGGGGCATAGACCTAGCATCGTGTTCATGGGTTTACACATATTATCCTTGTTCATCAAGCTCCTCTACAGTGACTTGGATAAACACTCCTCTTAGCAATCTGACTGGAACTGGAGTTTCCGCAGGCTTTGATTCAAACGACAACCTACACATGAACTACATACACAACAGTATGCTCTATCATTCGACAAATGAGAGTGGTTCTTGGGTTGATGCTGTAATAGACACACCACAAGTGGGTAGCCTCTCCTACAACGATCTGGCGGTCGATTCGGGTGACAATGTGCACAGTTCGTATATACATTACGAAACAATAACTGTGCAGAACTCACCAGTAACAATCTGGACTGCACTTTACATGGGTATTCAAGCATCTAGTAGTGGCTCTGGCGGCGGCTCAGGTAGCGGAGCTTCGGGAGTTTCATGGAGCACACATCCCGCTTTGCCGGCCGGTGTGAGCATCTCTAACGGGGAAATCAGCGGGACGCCTTCGGTCTATGCCAGCAACCAAACCTACACGATTTACGCTAACCAGAGCGGCCACACAACCACTCATGATTTATACATCAGCGTTGATAATGCCTATCCACACACTGTAGTAGAAGACCAACCGATTGGTGCAATCGGCTTCCATCCTGCATTCTGGGATGGTACAACCACATGGACCATCGCACCAAGTTTGCCAAACAGCTTATCTCAAGATAGTGCAACTGGGGAAATTACCGGCACGGTTGACTCTCCGATGAGTGATACGTTTACCGTTACTGCTACTCATAGTAGTGGAGCGACTGAAACCTTTACCTTCAGTCTGGAGAGTCTACTCGATACCGATGGAGATGGCCTAGCAAATGACTTGCCACCAACCTACAACCCAACCAATCCACCTACATCTGGCTTGATTGCTGACGATGATGACGACGGCGATGGCCTATTCGACAGCGTGGAAACTGATACTGGCCTTTATGTCGATGGACAAGATACTGGAACTGACCCACTTAACCCAGACACTGATGATGACGGAATTTGTGATGGTCCCAACGCAGTGCCACAAATTTGTATTGCCGGTCCTGACCCATCTCCAAATGGCAACACACCACCGCCAACTTTGGTCGGAGTCAACAATACTGACATTGGCACAGTATCACCTTACTTGGTAGTGCCTGGTGGAATGTTTGAGATTTCTCCAGACTTGCCAAACAGTTTGTCAATCGATCCAATTACTGGTGAAATAACTGGAACTCCAACTCAAACCTTGACTAACACAACATTCACCGTTTGGTGTAACCACACTGACGGAACTTCGGTGTCTTGGGATTTCACCATTGAGATTCTTGAGGACAGTGACGGCGATGGTATGCCAAATGAGCTGCCAGATGATTACGACCCAACTAATCCGGACTCGCCTGGTTTGATTGAAGATTTGGATGATGATAACGACGGTAACTCTGATGTTGATGAAGCGGATGAGGGTACCAATCCAACCAATCCGGATACTGATGGTGACGGTATGTGTGATGGTCCAGTAGCCTCGCCACCAAACTGTGTGGCTGGTCCAGATGCTTTCCCACTTGACCCGTCAGCAGATACCGACACTGATGGTGATGGCGACCCAGATACCTTAGTTCCCGGAGTCGATTCCAACAGTATACCACCGCTTGTTGAGGACTTAGATGACGATGGCGACGGTCTCGACGATGTCAATGAAACTAATACTGGCGTCTACAATGGACTAAACAACACTGGAACCGACCCACTTGACCCTGATACCGATAACGATGGCATATGTGACGGTCCAAATGATGTCTTGCCAATTTGTGTAGCAGGTCCAGATGAAGACTTTGGCGTCGCAGTTGATGGCGCAGTATACCTAGTCAATAATACTCAAATGGTTATGCTAAATCCAAAATACACTATCGAAAATGGTGTATATGAAATAGCTCCAGATTTGCCCGCTGGAGTAACAATAAATCCACAAACTGGTGTTATTTCTGGAACTCCAACAGAAGTAATGGCTGAAACCACTTTTACGGTTTATGGTAACAATAGCCAAGGCGGCGTATTCTTTACTTTCGAACTGCAAGTCCTTGAGGACAGTGACGGCGATGAGATGCCAAATGAACTACCAGATGATTATCCAACCAATGATGATAACTACAACCTAATCGAGGATATTGACGATGATAATGATGGTGCATCAGATGAGGCTGAAACTGGCACTGGAATCTTCGTTGACGGTAGCGATATGGGTACTGATTCACTGAATCCTGATACCGATGGTGACGGTATTTGTGACGGTCCAAATTCAGTATTGCCAATCTGTATTGCTGGACCTGACTCCAACCCACTAGGTAATGGTCCACTCGGCCCAACTGTGTTGGTCAACAATACTGAGATGGTGCCACTGCCACCTGCTAACGCCGTTCCTGGCGCCATTTGGGCGGTGTCTCTTGACTTACCTATTGGTTTGACACTCAATGTGACCACTGGAGTAATTAGCGGAACACCACTTGAGACTATGGACAATACTACTTTCACGCTGTGGGCCAACACCTCTGAGCCAAGAAGTATTGAATCGACATTCTGGCTAGAGGTGCTTGAGGATACCGACCGCGATGGGCTGCCAGATCAACTGCCTGACGATTACCCAGATAGTGGCCTGCCGCCATATGACTTAGTCGAGGATTTGGATGATGATGCTGATGGAATGCCTGATGTTGATGAAGCGAATAATGGTACAGATTCCCTCAATCCAGACAGCGATGGTGATGGTTTCTGTGACGGTCCTAGTGCAGTTGACGGCGTATGTTATGCTGGTCCAGACTCACACCCACTAGACCCAGACATGCCGGTAAACACTGATGGTGATGCGTTCCCAGATGACGACCCAGATGGTGAAGGTGGTCTAATTGCAGATGATGATGATGACAATGATGGTTACCTAGATACTGAAGAGATTGACTGTTTGTCCGACCCACTCGACGTCAATGATGTTCCAAGCGACATGGACGGTGACGGGATTTGCGATGCGCTAGATGACGACATGGACGGCGACGGACTGCTAAATGATGAGGAGACCAATACCGGCGACTTTGCTCATGAAGTTGATTCGTTTACCGACCCAGCAAACCCGGACACTGATGGCGATGGGGTTTGTGATGGACCAGCAACACCTGATGTGACCATTTGTGCCGCTGGACCTGATGCATTCCCTGAAGATCCAGCGGCATCACTCGACACAGATAATGATGGAATGCCAGACGACTTGTTTGGGGAGTCGACAACCGGCTTGACTGAGGACCAAGATGATGACAACGATTTGATTGACGATGAAATAGAGATTTTGTGTGGCACTGACCCGAAGATAGTAAATACGCTGCCGGATGTTGACGGTGACGGCATTTGTGACGCTATGGACGACATTATCGACCTACCGTTTGAGTTTAATTATGACTCTCAACACTTAGATCTGTTCGCCAACCGAACCATGGAACCCTTCCTGCCAACTGTGACCGGACTCGGTGATGTTGCAACTTGGGAACTTGTCGGTGAACTACCAGAGGGCCTAACCTTCGGAATGAGTGAAGCCAGAACGAACTTATCCAACGGTGCAATTACTGGAACTCCACTCAACGCTACTGATGAACCGGTAATCCTAGTCGTCTGGGCTAACAACTCAAATTATCAGCAGATGTATGGTCTAATGCTAACCGTGTTTAATGACACAGACAATGACTCACTACCCGACTTCTTGCCGGAGAATTACACTGGCAATATTACTGTAGATGATGACGATGACGGTGATGGTTGGCTTGACCAAGATGAAATCAATTGTGGCTCTGATCCAAATGACCCAGAATCTAACCCAACAAACACTGATGGAGAGATTTGTATCAAATTAGCCGATGGTGGTGAGGATAATTTGGAAGATGGATTGTCATGGTGGTGTTTCCCACTATGCTTCTTATTACTGCTATTACTATTAGTACCATTACTGCTACTGCGTGACAAGGTAATTGCGGTCATTGATGATGCCGAACCAGAAAATGCTATAGCAAAGCCAAAGTTTGCTGAAGGAGCAGGAACCAAGGATAATCCGTTTGTCCTCAAACCGTTTAAGACGGTGAAAGCTGGAGACACTATCGTTAGTAAAGAAGTCATTACCATAACCGGTATTACCCCTGGTTTGAAGGTCAAGTCGGTGGATTACTTTGACCGTGAGAATGGTCGCAAGTTCACCATGCAGGACCAATCTGGTAGCGATGAAGGCGTGCGAATGATTGAGGCGGATGAAGAAGGAGAGATGGTTTTCAAACTAGTCTTTGATGATAGTCATGACCCAACAATTGCTGGCGGTGAATTCCAAGGTGCGGTCAAGGTCGGTCGACGTTCGGTATACCTACTGTGGGATGTTAAGGTCAAACCCGACCCAGAATATGTCAAAGAGCAGAAGAAGCTTGAAGCCGATCGTAAAAAGGCCGAGAAGGAAGCCGAGAAGCAAGCCAAGAAAGCGGCAGCAGAGGCTGAGAAGCAAGCCAAGAAAGAAGCCAAAGCAGAAACAGATAAGGCTAAGAAAGCTGCTGGGGCGGAAGCAGAAGAAAAAGCCAAGAAGCAGGCTGGAAAGGAAGCCAAGGCGGCCGAGAAGCAGTCCAAAGCAGAAGCAGATAAGGCTAAGAAAGCGGCTGACGCTAAAGCGAAGAAAGAAGCAGAGGCAAAGGCAAAGAAGGAAGCAAAGGCTGCTGAAAAGGAAACCAAAAAAGCAGCAAGCAAAAAACCAGCGGCCTCTAAAGAAGCCAAGAAGCAAGAGGAAATCAAGCGTGTTAAATCCAGGGCTAAGAGCATTGACTTCAAGGTATTAGGTGTTGCCTCCTCAACAAAGTTGAGGTCTGAAGTCAAGAAAGGCGCCAAGAAATTGGGAGTTGCTGATGCAAAGGAGTTTGCTGATGCTGGAAGTGCTGCAATTACCGACGATAAGGGTTCGATAACCATAACCTGGACCGGTAAAGACGGTAATACCTTAACTGGTGTAGGCGGCATAACCAGAGTCTTTGGCAAAGCATCTGTGGTTATGGTTAGAGATGATTTGCAAGATATCAAGGGAATTGGACCATTTATTGAAGAGAAGTTGAATGCATTGGGCATCACTACTTATCGGCAAATAGCCAATATGACTGCTAAACTTGAGACTCAAGTTAACGAAGCAATCGAGTTCTTCCCAGGTCGCGTAAAGCGAGACCAATGGGTTGCTCAAGCCAAGATTCTGCTTGGTGAGGATGCTAAACTTGACGAGAAAGCGCTAAAGCAGGCAGAAGAACTAGAGCGAGTTGCGCAGAAGGCGGAAACAATCGATTTCGACACTCTGGGTGTTGCTACGATTGAAGAGAAAGATGACCTTCAAACTATCAAGGGAATAGGTCCATTCATTGCCGACAAGTTGTATGCTCTTGGTATCTACACTTTTGCTCAGGTTGGCAATATGACACCGAAGATTGAGGAAGAAGTCAACAAGGCGATTGAGTTCTTCCCTGGCCGTGTAAAGCGTGATGAGTGGGCTAAGCAGGCGAAAGAATTAGCCAAGAACAAGAAGTGAAATCGGCTACTGCTTCACCATCAGTTTCCCTTGAGCCATGTCGAGACTTTAGTCAAGCATTGCTTAGTTTCGGGAATAAACAGACCAAATAGCCACCAGTCATGGAACATATTATCCCAGATTGCCAGTTCAACATCAACTCCAGCAGATTTAGCTCCCTCAGCTAGCTTCTTACTATCACTCAGGAGAATCTCATTACCGCCACAGAGGATAAGCATTCTAGGTAGGCCAGTGAAATTCCCGAAGGCTGGTGAGACGAACGGATTGGTTTTGTCTGTCTCCTTCGGTGCGTAGTAGTGCGAGCAATCTCTCGGCATTGAGGGAGTAAACATTGGATCAACTCTTGCTTTGGTCGCATATGAATCTCCTTGACAAGTTAGGTCTGTCCATGGTGAAAAAAGGATGGCATCATCGGGTAATCTACCTCCTTCAGCCTGTAGGCGCATCATCATCGCCAGTGACAAGCCACCGCCTGCAGAATCGCCACTCAGTATGATCTTGTGGTTAGGATGGGAATCAACAATTCCTTGCCAAGCAGTTAACGCATCATCTAATGCCGCGGGATATGGATGTTCTGGAGCCAAGCGATAATCAATAGAATGGCACGTTAGACCAGTATGTTTTGCCATCAAAGCAACACCGAGTCTGTGTGTCGTTAACGATGAGCCAAAACAATAACCACCGCCGTGGAAAAACACTATGATCGCCTTTTGTTCCGTCCGAATTTTTGGTGAGAACTTGACACCGGGTATGCCAGAGTAGGTTGAGCGCGTAATTTCAACGA
>DUKK01000124.1:12307-14828 GCA_013329355.1 Candidatus Poseidoniaceae archaeon
GGTATGCCAGAGTAGTTCGCGCGGGTAATTCTAACACCAAACGGCGAGCATAGTTTCCCACCGAGCCATGATTGTGGATGAACATAGCGCCTAACCCAACGTGCTGACGGCCTCAGCATTCTGTAGAGCAATTTGTTGGGCCGTATCAGCGTCGCAACAATCTTACCCCTGATCGACAAGTAAACCACTAGATATTGTGTCACCGTTATCAATCATCAAGTTAACTAGTATCTGGACAATTTAGGCTTACTCACTGGCATCAATGTCGATAACTTCCGACTCTTCAATAATTTCTTTGAGCGCTTCCTCAACACTATCCTCAACATCTGCAGGTGGTGCCTCGGCACTTGGTTCCAGTTCATACAATGTACTTATTTCTCCTAAGCGGTTCATGTATAGTATGCCAAAGCCAAAGGCAACAATTCCAATGAACATCCACGTGATGTAACGGAATATGCTATCATCGGCGTCGAATTCCATTGACAGATAGAACAATGAAATAATGGCACCAAAGGTACCAAAACCACGTCGCCAAGGAGCTTCGGTCTCTTCTCTAAATCCAATTAGTCCAATGCTAGCTAGATAGATTGCCATCAATCCCCAGACAATGACATGGTTTGCTTCACCGATTTCTTCTCTGGCTAGTAACAATCCTGAGACTACATACGCCATGGAAATAATACCGATATTATCTAACCAAGTGTAAAACGCATCTTCATCATCCCACTCGAACATTTTCCAGCCAAATTCTGGTTTGGTAGTGTAGTAAGATAGGAATAGTCCCTCAATTATTAGCAGCACCCCGCCGATCCGGTAGAAAAGACTGGTGTCAATGTTGTCGTTTTGTATGGTTAGATTAACCAGTGACAGCACGTGGACAACAGGCAGGAATGCGAACATGTTGTTGTATTTGTCTGATATCGTGACGTAGGTTAGATACGCGGCGCCGATGATTGGGCCTATGCCGCCTACGGCAGTAAATGATGATAACAAACCTGCAATTGTGACTCCTTTGGTAAATTCGAGGAATAACTCCTTACTCATCGCATTATTATGTAATATCAGGTAGTGGTGATGCCGTATTTCATCATCAGACTTCTCAGGCATCGAAATGTTGTTGATGAAACGATATAGCGTTCCAGTCCTTGCCATTTGATGAATGATTAAAGCGAAAATTGCGCCATAAAAGGCTGAATTACTCACTACATCCCATAAATCGCCATTGCTACTTATTCCGCCATCACCCACATTGCTGTTGAAGCCGATTGCCAATGCTGCAAACATGGAGGCAATCAATAATGGGAAACTTTCCAATCTGCCAGTAATCCAAGCAAACAATGTCACGATTATTATCATCGCTGTTGGTAGCCAGGCAACATCTGGTAGCATACCAAATAACCCGACGGTAAGCCAAATAAACGGGACAGTGAATGGCAATTGACTCTCAGTATCCTCTTGGATGTTCTTTGAGTCAAATACTGACTTGATGATAATAGCCAACATGCTCAGTGTTAAGACTAGGGACGAGAATATGGTAATGCCAATTGAGTTTACCTCGTCCATTGCCATGCCAAGAACCGTAAAGTCCAGCAGTGGGGCAATGTGTGAACCGTCGGCAACAAACCGATCGATGAACAAGAATAACGCTAGCGGAGCAATGCACAGCACGAATACTCGCTTGTGCAAAATGCCACGATAAATGACTAACAAGTACATCGACAAGAACAGGAATCCACCGCTGGCATCTAGCAATCCTAGAGTTAGTAAGCCGAATAACGTGATGTCGTCAGCGGTTTCATTCAACTCTTCCTTATCCATATCGTCACGTTTGAGTAAGGTTGAGACAATGATTGGTCCAGACAGCAATATTAAGTCAAATAGTAAGGTGTTGATCTGTAGTTCAGTAGTTTCAACGTTGCTAATCATGAATTTGAGCGCGATTGGTGAGGCAATGATTACTGTCGCCCAAATAGCTATTGCTCGAGAGACCGAGTTGTTCCGGTCCTCCATCAATACTTCTCTGACAAGAATTGCTATCGGGATAATTATCACTCCAATCCAATGGACATCGAGTAACAGACTCTCAATGTCAATGAACGAAACCGAGATCATTATCAGTGCCAGCGGGCCAAGCAAACTCGACCTTGCTAATGGTCCAAAGCCTTCAATTTCCTCGGGCATTTCACGGAACGGGTTAATCCACTGTTGACTCTCTTGGTCAAACACAGGGACTAATCCTTGGCCCTTGGCTTGGGTTAGCTGGAACAGGTAACCTAGGTCAAGTTCAGAATCTCTAAATTTGAACATCATCAAATAGACTGCCAGTGCAACAACAGCTAAACTGACGTTGAATCCGTCTAGCACATCCTGATAGTCGTCAAGCATCGGAATCTCAAGTCTTTCAAAACTTGATAGGATTACGGTCAATACCATTGCTAAGGTTATTCCTAGGCTAGCGGTGACAAACTTCCCATGTTTGCCGGAGTTAACCGCATCCTGTTGCTGTAAGTATGCAGTTATC
>DUKK01000183.1 GCA_013329355.1 Candidatus Poseidoniaceae archaeon
TTGGAGCGCCATATTAAGCAGCTTCTCGTGAGTTGCGTCATTGATTCCGTACGCTCCTCGATAGGTCTCTAGCAGTGCTACTTCATCATCGACCAACTGATTATCGACTAATGCTTGAGACAACATTTCCAAGTAAATGTCTTCTGGTGGAGAGGTAATAATTGACTTACGTGCCAGTTCCGACAGACGCTTAATTCGATCTGGATGCATTCCAAGGAATTCGACCACCTCTGATATTAATTGATGTTCATCATGTGTAATGATTCCATCTTCCCAGGCCCTGGCAAACATACGTTTTACCAATTCTTCACTAGATTGAGCGTCTAAGGAAACTTTACCCGAAGGTTCAGCAATTGAGGATATTATTGGTTCGTTGTGATAACAATATGCCTCATCGATATGTGACAAAATCTCGAGTAGTTTTCTATCCTTTCGCGGTATTTCTTTTATTGGGACAGATTCATTATCACACATGACGTTTGTGGCGAGGGTCTGTTCGACAAGCAAACTCGCTCTTGCACGTCCGGTGGTCGTTAGAGAGTAGACCTTTCTGCGCTGTTTGGCGCCGGGAACATGGCGATTATTGATGGCAATCTCACCTGCCTTCTCTAACCGCTTAAGTGTTCTTGGAACATGCTTTCTTTGAACGTGAACAGCGGCAGAAATACCCGCTTGTGTCAGCGCAGCAGGTGCCTCCCACTGATTGTTTGGCAGTTTGTTATCAAACAGGTGAATAAGCATCCTATGCTCCGTGGTCAACTTGCCTAAGTAACCTTCAACCATTGACTCACCGGTGTTATGTTATGACAACCAGCAAATAGATTCAGCGGTATTCCGCTTGTATAATATGGCAGACACTAAACCGGTAAGCATGGGCCGTCAATCGAGAAAGTACGTCCCTCGAGCTAGAACCAAGCGCCCACTAGGTTTGCAAAGCGATTCATCCCAATCACCAAACAAACCGCATCCAACACCAACCAAAAAAGGTGAAAAATGGTTTCTCCCCAATCCACTCGCATCGAGGCTTTATCAAAAAAGTGGGCTTGGTTCGCTAGATGAAGAGGGAATACTGTTAGAGCCACTTGAGGTAATGTTTTGTCACTGGAATAGGCACATACCTGTTAGTGAAACTTGGGTTAATGATAGAATTCAATCTGATTATAATTTCATCGCCAAATCCGTAGTCTTTGATGTTGCTCGATCTGGCGGCGAGATAGTCATACCAGTTGGTAATTTACCGAATGATAAATTCACAAATAATACATTCGCAGTTAAGTGGTCAAGAAATAGTTCACATTTTTCTAGCGAATCATTATCCCAAATTCGATGGTTTTGGGCCTCCCAAGAAGTTGATTGGACTGACTTAATTAATTGGGTAAACTCAGTGATTGAAGTGGGAGATTTGCCAGAGATTTTTGTTATTGATGATGAAATGGACATAACTATGTATCGAATTAGTTATGAAGAATTATCAGGGAATCAAGGACATTGGAATCACCTATCCGCAAAGGAAGTAACAGCATTGAAGGATTTGATGGAGCAAATGACTCCGACACCTACAGGATGTTTTATTCAAGGATTTTCAAGCTGGCCGCTTAAGTCAATAGGTGTAGAACACCTATCCGGAGTTAACTTGCGACAGGAGGAGATTGATTGGATAATTAACAAATTGGCTGATGATGCTGTTCACGAAACTCTGTTCTCTCATCTAACTGAGCAAGGATGTATTCTACGACCTGGCTTCAAATATGGTTGTAAATGGAGGGTATATGACGATGATGTTGGGAATTCTCACGCTCCATGGCTCTTACAGCCGATTAGTGAAGCACCATCGTCGTGGGAGCAAACTTGTTTATCAGTCAGACTTGCTGAAGGGGTTCACAAAAAGTGGGTTTGTGGTCTAAAAGATAGCAACGATTGGAGGTTTCTTCATATCAAAAGATGGCTACCCGGCCGAGTCTAATCGTCAATTAACCTACCCCACGCATCAAGTTGTGTGGGCTCCATGTTTGGAGAAATTATCGGTTCCTCAACTACCTGAGTGCTGCTGCTTTTGGCATCTTTGATTGTCAGGAAAACCCACAGTGCTGCAAATAAGCAGGCCAAACCGATTAATTGACCGGGATTGATGTAATCATTTAGTGAATTACCTACTGTTGATTCAGCAGTAAGCGTGACATTAATCACCCATTTGTTGTCATTAGAATCCATGATTTCTATTTCACCATTGACAATCATGTTATTTGATAACAAGCCCCTGGGTTGGATTTCAATCGCCAGGATACTATTAGTTTCACTAATGGAAAGGGTTTGTTGACTACTTGCAATTCTGGATAAAGGTCCGTCTATTGTATAACTGAAGGTATGACTGCCAGAGCCAACAAAATCTACTGGAACAGCAATTGTAATATCGTTTGTTACTGGTATAGTAGAGCTAAACTCCCCGTCTTGAGGAATGATAGATAGTGATAATATTTCTGTATCGATATCTCTCGCCTCACTATTACATGACAAGTTACCTATCAAGCGAGTTTTTGAATTGTGCTGTGCTGCGGAATTAAAGCTTATTTCTACCTCGGTCGGCGAATCAGGGTAGAGTTGGCTTGGATTAACTGAGACTAGTCGACCGTCTGTGGAGACAAGATTATTCTCAAGGTTGCATGCCATTGTGGTCTCAGCATCGAATACTATAGGTTCATTTAACAGAGTGGTAATGGCATGGTTTGGCATATTGACGGTGAACTGACTGCTACATGAATCTGTTTTGAAGGTGATTTCAATTTCAGTGTTGATAATTATTTCAGCATACCAATCGACCAGGATTCCATCGTGGTTTCTAACCTCTATTCCTTGACTACCAAAACTAGAACCATTGGAAAATAGGTCGGTTGCTTGGCCTTGATTGGTGCCACTCAGCAAGTCATTGTTCCCGTCTGCTTCAATGATTTTCAGATATGGTCGCTTATTATTTACATTTAGTTCATTATCATCATAGCCAGCAATTGTCGTATCTTGATAGGATACTAACAAACCAGTGCCTGGCAAACTCTCATCGTAGATGTTCCCTCCACGATATTCAATCCAAACATATTCATTATTACTTATTCTAATCTTGTGACTGGGCAGAAAGGAATCAGCGGGATTGATATTTATTGTTGGTCCATTACAATTATCTGTGGATTGCTGCCAATCAAAAGTCAAATTTTGATAATGGTAAAGTCCAATGGTTTCCTTTGTTGATGACATAGGCAATGCTGGTGTTTTGCCACCATTATTCCAGTTGCCACTTGCCATGATGTCCCAATCGCCAACACCTTTCCAAATTGAGGTTTGTTGTCCATCTGAAGGATACAAGTCATATGCTCCCATTTGGTGCAACATCTCATGCATCGCGGTGCCAAAACCATCGGATTCCGAGCCTAGACTAGCCATTGCGTAATGACTAGAAATCATGCCTTTTGGTAAATTTAAGGGTTTTTGAAACATGGCAAAATGTGACCAAATCCGGTTAGAATCCCCCCCAGTTTCTTGCCCGATAGCTGTGTGAAGTATTAGTAACCGATCGACACTTCCATCTGCATTCAAATCATACTTCGACCAATCAATAGCTTCACTAAATTCAACTATCACCTCTTCCGCTAAAATCATTGGTAGGTGGGTCCCGTCAATGTCTGAGTCTCGTTTTATCCCAGTGTCTGAACCGTAGGCGGCCATTGTATTAGGTGCAGTGAACATTACATTGTGAATATCTATTTCTAAATCCACGGTCCCGTGTGATAACTCGTTAATGTAGTTCTGGGCGTGAGGTATTAGCATAGTTTCTGCTGCAGATATCATGCTAGATTGCTGGTTGTCGCTGTCTGAAAAGTCAACGATTAATACCAACCAAGATTCATTGTTTTGAATCGGTAATGTCTCACCATCCTCCGATTCGATTACCAGTGAATTATTACGTAACCAATCTTCTACTACATCATCATTGGCAAATGAGAAAATCGCACCAGCTAATAGCATGAAGATAATGGGTATGCCAATTACCCCGCCCTTCATGACACATGAATGATAGCCCTTCATCTATCAAATGTTGGTTCTGATGCGGCATAATCATCAGCATTTACGATTATCTCTATTCCTTGGTATATGCTAGATAATCTATCCCAAACTGGATATTTGTTACAACAATACACTGAAATTATACTTGGTTTAAGGTTGCCAATAATTCTAATTAAGTCTTCATGAGCTAATTTATTTGTGCAAACATCCTGTATTGTTAGAAATTGTTCAGCCTGAGGAATTGGACCATTAACGCATCCACAGACTAACTCCAAATTCGATATTATTTCGCCTTCTTCAGTAAACAATCTACGCAATTTAACATCATATTTGGGTGATTTCGTGGTCCACGGTCTCGAGATCAATTCGACGACAAATATCGTGGTTAGGGTGATCATCATACCATTTGTCGTCCTATCATAATGAGATAATATTGATACTAGGGAGGTGAAACCATATACTCTTAATCGCCACCAGTTAGCATTGCTTGAATCAAGATTGCCGGTGAGTCCGCTACATACCATCACTGCACTTGATGTTACTACAAGGGTCTGAATCCATAGCAGAGTCATTGCAAAATATATTAGCGATACCGCATCATACTTGGTAACGAAGCCATACTCGCTGTGAACTGCGTGGCCAATAGAGTACAATCTAGGTAATAACTCTGCAATTGTTACGTAACTGGCAATCAAGAATATCACAGGGGCTAGTAGCAAAACTAATCGCAGCATTCGTTGTTCACTGTGAGTAAGGCCAGGCTTAGAAAATACCCAGATTTGCAAATTAATAATTGGTGTAATTGACAATAGTCCTAGAAATGCCGCAATAATCCACCGCAACTCAGACCATTTTTCCGGCTGGTATAAGTTAAGACAATTCCCAGCACAGGGATTGAAAATAGTAACAAAATATTCGAGCAAATTGTTGATATTGAGCAACCATGGTATTGTCGCAATCATCCATAAAAATATCACAATTCCCATGCGAGCAACCAGTTCATTAGCATGGATGCTAACTCTAGTGTTTGAGTCACTACTCAAATGAAGGCTCAAGCAATCACCCTCAGACCAAATCAGTATATTCTTTAGGTGCTCGAGCTTGAACTATTGTTCGATATACACCAAAAATCGCCCACAACATTAGCATACAGGTTAGAAGAATAATTCCCCAAGCTTGTCCAGAATCTATAGACCAAGCAAAAATCAGCACGGCAATAATCGATAATATTCCTCTTCTTACGCCTTGTGGAACTGCGAGACTCATGTCTAGATGGGGCGGGCCTCCACCAAACTTGCGTTCATAGAATTCACCCTGAACTACCGCACCGACAATGATTATGGCTAGAGTAGTCCAGTAGAATAGATTGCCGTTTTTGAAGAAATTTTCAGCAATTTGTTCCTGTCTTGCTGCCTCGATCGCAGCAGGGTCTTCTTCAGCCACAAATAATGAATCATAATCTCCGACACTTATTGTCCTTAATTGCAAACCTTCCTCATCATCTTCATAGGTTGTTTCAGGCGCACTTATTGAGAATGATAATATGTTCCAAAGGTCACCGCCGTCGAATTGACCATTACCATTTACAGCGTTGCCAACTAGTTGGAAGGAGACACTGCCAATATCGCTTTCTGGAGCAGTCCATGTGATTACCCAATTATTCCCTGGTTCTGACTGAGACAAAGCCCCAGGCTCATCGGGTACGGTCTGTGACCCTTCCCCTGGAGTAAGTATACCCGAATTGTAATCCCATATTAGAAATCCACCGGCTTCATTAGAGGCATGCTGAAGAGTGATGGTGAAATCATAATTTGCACCAAGTGAATATGACCTTGGAACGCCGGAAATTGATACCACGACTTCGGTTGATGGCGCTCCATCTCCATGGCACGTACACCCCGTGTCAATAACTAAGTCTGAGCCATTTTTCCAAGGTGGTCCATTGGGGTTAGCGATAACCGGCGCAACCAGTAGCAATGCTAGAATTCCGATTATCAGGCGGGGCTTCATGTTCACTCCCATCTCACCTAGTTTATGGAGAATTTGCACACCTTTGAACATTACCTAATTATGGTGATAAAAGAGTCTTTCATGACTCCTTTACCGCATTATTTAGTTCGGTCATCATTTTCTTACCATCACCGAACATCATCATGGTTTTGTCCATGTAAAATAAGTCATTATCAACTCCAGCATATCCAACAGACAATGAGCGTTTGATGATAACAACTGTTCTTGCCTGATCCGCATCAATTATTGGCATGCCTGCAAGTGGACCTTCACCGCTTCGTGCAGCGGGATTAGTGGTGTCATTGGCACCAATAACCAAGGCGACGTCGCAGTCTGGAAATTCGGGGTTAATCTCATCCATTTCTATAAGTTGTTCATATGGGACGTTTGCCTCCGCAAGCAATACGTTCATGTGGCCTGGCATTCTTCCGGCTACTGGATGAATAGCATACGAGACCTCAGTATCATATTTCTCAGCGATTAAATCAGCAAACTCCTTTACCTGATGCTGGCATTGTGATACTGCCATCCCATAACCCGGAACGATAATCACTTTTTGAGCACCATCCAGCATCATCGCAACCTCGTCGGCATCAGAACCAACCTTGGTGCGAGTAAGAGATTGCTTTTCCCCAGATCCACCAAACGCCTTGAACAAGACGTCCGGTAATGTTCTATTCATCGCCTTACACATGATGAATGTGAGAATTAGTCCGGATGCTCCGACTAGAGAACCAGCAACAATCAAAACTGAATTATTAATTATAAAACCAGTGAATGCCGCAGCGATGCCAGAAAGTGAGTTTAGTAGTGACACAACGACCGGCATATCTGCACCACCAATAGGCAAAACCAGTAATATTCCAAGCAGTGAGGATACGCCTATTAGACCATAAACAACATTTTTGTCAGTCGGATTATCAATTCCATAATAAATCAGGGCAAATGCAGTGATAATGAGTAAAACCTTGACTCCATTTAGCCAACTTGGGCCCCAGGTTGGGGTCTTGATCCACTTCCCAAAAATTTCAATACCACCTTTCAATTTGAGCATTGCTAGCAGTGAACCTGACAAGGTCATCCAACCTACTAGCGCAGAGAGTCCGGCCGCAACCATGGTGACAGTGAGTTGAAGCCCGGTTGGCAAGGCAGAACCCTCAATGTAGCGCCATGTTTCAGACATGGCTACCAATGCAGACGCAGCACCACCAAATCCGTTGAATAAGGCGACTAATTCCGGCATTCCCGTCATTTCAACTTTTACTGCCATCCAATATCCGATAGAGGAACCTATTACTAATCCAGCAATTATCAATGTCCATTCAGCATCGGCTTCGGCTAATTGCATGTCCAGTATAGTGGTAACCACGGCAACTAACATACCCATTGCACCTAGTTGGTTACCACGCGGTGCGGTTCGTGGATGGCCAAGTTTCTTTAGTCCAAAGATGAACAATGCTGCGGCTATAAGATAGCCAATTGAGGTCCATTCACTAAATTCCACATCAGGCCCCTCCCTTCTTTTTGCCAGCTATCATATTGAGCATCCGATTAGTGACTGCAAAGCCACCTACAACATTGATCATTGCTAATACTACCGCAATAAATGCCAAGATTCCTGAAAAAGCAGTATCACCTGCTTCGTAAGCCACGTTTGCTCCGATTAAGGCTCCAACTATACTGATTCCAGAAATAGCGTTAGCACCGCTCATTAATGGGGTGTGCAGCGTTGCAGGTACCTTGGTAATCAATTCAAAGCCAAGAAATATAGACAGAACAAATAATGTGATGCTACCAATAAGTAACTCCGGTGTCATTCTATCACC
>DUKK01000193.1:0-1136 GCA_013329355.1 Candidatus Poseidoniaceae archaeon
ACTCTTACAAACTGGGAGACTAACAAATTTTGTAACAATCTAGCGAAGCGACTTGGTATATCGCGTAATCGAATCTTTTTCGCTGGTACCAAAGACAAGAGGGCAGTGACCCAACAAATATTCATTATTGACGCTACTCAACACAAAATTGCTCAAATCGATATGCCAGATGTGGAAATAGAAATACTTGGAAGGACCCACCAAAAAATCGGATTTGGCAACCATCGTGGCAATAGATTTACTATTGTCGTTCGGGGATGTTGTCACTCAGATGGCACTCCCATGACTGAGGAAGAAGCCTTGGCTGAGGCTGAGCTCATCAGAAGCGAACTCTGTCAATCACTGGGTGAGGGTGTATTTCCAAATTGGATTGGCCCTCAAAGATTCGGCTCAGGAAGACCGGTTACTGCTGAGGTTGGTAAGCATGTTTTGACTGGTGATTTCCAACAAGCTGTCCACACATATCTTGCGATGGAAGGCATAAATGAGAACACTGAAGTCGCTAAATTTAGAAAGCATGTAAGAGACAACGGCGTGACTGCAGATGCCCTAGAACTAGCACCGAGTTGGCTGGGATTCGAGTCGAGAATGATTGAGCACCTTCTGAATAATCATGATGATTTTGTCGGAGCATTCAAAAAGTTGCCAAATAATTTGCAACTAATGACTATCCATGCAGCACAATCAATCATTTTCAATCAATCACTTAATCGCAGACTCGCATCAGGTTTACCAATTTCTGAACCGATTGAAGGAGACCTTGTCGGTAGGATTGATGAAAAAGGGCAGCTGAATGCTAATACTTGTGTGATGGCAGAATCACGAAATTTACCGAGGATTACTAGAAACTGTCAACTCGGCAGATTGGTCACAACAGGTCCATTACCCGGCAGCGAGATCTATGTAGCCGGCGGAAAGTCAAGGGACATTGAACTGTCTGCCATTAATGATAGTGGATTAGCAGAAATTGATTGGAGTGTTGAGGAAATTCCTCGGCTATCATCCAAAGGAACTAGAAGAGCTTTAGTTTCTAATTTTAGTGACTTATACATTGACACTGTTCCAATCGCGTTGTCTGAATCGCTTGGTGAGCGATGGAACATGGGGCCAAGTGAGAATAGCCGATGGCATCCAGA
>DUKK01000193.1:1529-3118 GCA_013329355.1 Candidatus Poseidoniaceae archaeon
TGCCCGCTAAATCAATTGTGATTACAACAGTCCCATAGAGAGAACTTCAATCTCACCGACGCCTTCTTTTGCTGACATGAGTGATTCGAACTCATCAGTCAATCCTGGTCCGTCGTTCATTACCACATGAACTTGGACGAACTTCAGACCAAATGCTAGTGGTTTAACTTCTACTGATTGGACATCATATACATCATTGGCCAACCCTCTAACATATGTTGCAATGTCCTCTGGGTCAATGTTTTCAACATCTGAATCCGGATTTAGTTTGTAAGTCATCGCTACCATACCCATACTTACACCTCAGGGCCCTACATAATCGCATTCTGAGCAGTTGTAGATTACTCCTTGGTTTCTACAACGTGGACTCCTACCAATCGATACATGTTCGCATCCCGGACAAGGGAAGGAGGTGGAACCTGCCTCTACTAATGGGATTCCGGATGCGGTGCAATTTGTCGCTTTCTCACTCATAAATACGCCTCAGGGACAACCTGCCCACGACCTTCCCTTCTTTATGGTTGCGTGAGAAAATATTACCCCTTTTATAGGAATTTTGCAATTCATCGGTCGATTATCCGAAGTTTACCATGCAGACCAGTACTAACCACCAACTCTCCGTCTCTCATTTGACACCAACCTGATTCAAATCTGATAATGTCGCCTATTCTAATCAGGTCTATCTGCTCATTCCACAGAATTATACCGACAAGCCCGGTTTCGTCCCGGCCACATGCAGCAGCAACTGGACCAGTGTAAGTCTCAGAATAAATCAGTCGCCGCGGATAAACTCTGAGAACGATTAAATCTAGTCGATTAATTGGTCTATTTGGTTTGAGGTCTTTTACTTGCAATCTTTGTACACTGCTTTTTAGTATCCCACGTCTGCGGGCTCGTTTATTTGCCATGTTACGATTATCGGCTTTTATCTAAATAAAAGTTAATCACTTTTTCTTCCGTAGTTTAAATGAAGTGTAAACTTCTTGTTCAACAACTTCTTCATCTGGATTTAATTTGACGTCCAATAAAGTTTCATATGTCTGTCTGATAGTTGACTCGCGCTTAATCCAAGGCATGAAATTTCGACACACGAGGTATACCTCTGATGATGAATTCCTTGAGGCCATAGGTGAAAACCTTCTAACGTCAGAGAAATAAGGTTTCACTGCGAGAATCAATTCCTCTACGCCTACCCCTTGAAATATTTTGGTGATGAATGAACCTCCTTTACAGAGTAGATCTAGGGAAAAATCTAGCACATCGGCGACTAGTGTCATAGCTACTGCTTGATCTATATCCCAATTTCCGGTAATATCTGGGGATATGTCTGAAACAATATTATTGATATTGCGACCATCAAGTTCGCTGCAAATTCTTTCCTGGGTTGAAGATTCAGTTATGTCTCCTACCAGTAATAATGCACCCTCCACAGGCTGGCATGGCTCCAAGTCTACGCCAATTACCTTACCGCCGTCGCCAACTAATTCAACTGCAACTTGCGACCATCCGCCAGGATGACATCCTACATCAAGGACAACATCATCCGCGCGAATCAATTTGAACTTTTCTTGGATTTGAAGAAGTTTGAA
>DUKK01000213.1 GCA_013329355.1 Candidatus Poseidoniaceae archaeon
CAAATATTCACCATACATAGGTGATAAGACCAATACTCTTGATTGGCTACCGAGTAATTGTGGCATTAGTGAAAACATTAGTGATGAAGACCCCGAAGATACCAAGATATTCTTATCTTGGATTTGACGAACCTCGGCTATTTTTTTGATTAATGGCTCACTGTGAGTCGGTGGAGACTCATGGCACGCGCTAACCAGATTATCTGATATTACTTTCATCACCTCTGGGCATGGCGGGAACGGGCTGTCAAGTACATCAGCGACCACTAACTCAGTCCTACGGGAAAAATCAAACCCACTCGCTTCCCAAGAGGCCCCTCCATGGTAGCAGGCATCATCGATTGCACCGACATTCTCCAGTTCCAGTTCCCTTAATTCCTCCTCGACACTAGTTCCAAGCATACCAACAGGGGCAATCATTGGATAGAATACAACATCACCAGCAGTTTGATCGAATTGAGATAGAATACTCATTCCAATATCTTCGTACATCGGCAAAACTGATTTGTGACCCATGGCGATTATCTCATCCGCTCCATTCAATTGAGAGAATTTTAGTGCCCCTAGCATCAATAATCGAGCGATTCCATGCCCTCGATGGTCAATGTGGACGGTTAAACCTCTTACCTCATAAAGCAGTGAGTCGCTGTATTCCTCGGTTATCTCATCGACGATTTCTTGACCAAAATATTTAGCCAGACGAAAGCCTGATTCATTGGGTGTATTGATGCTGATATATCCGGCTAAGATTTCGCCCCTCATAACCACGATAAAATGTTCTCCGGGATCATCTAGTTTACCCGCATCATTCTCTGGGTATTGGTGCAACTCCTCAGCAAATACCTCGTATCGTAAACGGGCGATTTGATGCCAAATATCGGTCAGGTTAGTGGATTCGTTAAGTTCCTCATTGGTGGGTCGAGAAAAATAGGACAACTTGGTCATAGTGTGGGGATTAAGTTCGGGTAATTGAAAGATATCCCTACAGCTTATTCATCTTGCTTACCGCAACTACTGCTGCCCTTGCGTGTGGTTCAATTCGTGGCGGTATGTGTTGCGGTTCTGCGCCTGGGCCGATTATTCCTAGACCGATTGGTTTGTCAAATTTTATTTGTAAGTCAATTATTGATTTAATCACTGCATTACCCATGGCCGCCCCATGCAAAGTTTCACCCTTTTCTATTATCCCTAAACAAATTGCACCATCAAATGTCTTTAACCTTCTTTCCAAGGCGAGAGGTACTTCCATTGAACCAGGTACCCAGATCACCTCACCGATTTCTATAGCCTGCTTGCTTGCTTCGTCATTTGCATAATCAAGCATCGATTCGATTTCTTTTTTGTGAAAGGACCCACATACTGCAACTATTTTCATTTTATTACCCCTCTATCTTTCAACAACCTCTCGATTGTTTCAACAATCAACTGAGTGTTACTGTCAACCTCTATGTTGACTACATCACCGACTTCTTTAGTGTCTAGGGTTGTTAGCCGCATTGTCTCCGGTATGATATGCAAGTCAAACTTACCGTTGTCAACCTGTCCGACGGTTAGTGAAATGCCATCAATTGCAATGTAACCCTTCTCAGTGAGATACTTCTTTATTGATGGTGGGGCTAATATGGAAAGAGACATTTGGTCGCCAGATTCAGTCTTGTCGGCAATTATTCCCGTCCCAAAGATGTGTCCTGAAAGTATGTGCCCACCAACTTCGTCACCAAATTTCAATGAGCGTTCAACATTTATTGAATCGCCAATTGATAGATCGCCTAGATTGGTTCTTTCCATGGTTTCGGTTATTATGTCAAATTGAACAATGTCTGCATCAATTTTTACCGCTGTTAAACAAACACCATTGATTGAAACACTAGCACCAATTGTTAAATTATCGGCATTCGGTAATTTTATTCTTACATTTGTCACGGTATTCATCTCAGAAATGGAGATTATCTGACCAATTCCTTGAACAATGCCGGTGAACATCTTACTCCCTCACGCCTTCGTTTGCGACAACTCAAGTATACGCGCAATTATCTTTCTAGTGCCGTCCAAGTCATCGGAAAGCCCCTCGACACGGGTCACTATGATTGTTTCATGGCCGAGTTCCTGTAATCTTTTTCGAATTGAGTCCTCGGCATGTTCCTGATCGTAGCCTAAGGCAATAACATCAGGATTTACTCGTGGAAGGATGTCATAAATTGACACCTCAGGAGAGTTACCCACGATCGCTTCATCAACTGGCTTGAGCCCCTCGACCATACGTCTTCGGAGGTCATGATTGGTTACTGGTTCATGTTTGCGTATTCGGACCGTGTCATCATGGGCAACCACAACTGTGAGATAATCACCGAGTGACTTAGCTTGCTCTAGGTAATGGAGGTGGCCTGCGTGAAGTAGGTCAAAAACCCCGACTGCCATTACTCTCATGAAATCCTCTCCAAAACACCCTGTTGGTTGTTACTGATGATGTTACCGATTAAACTACCGACTTGAGCGCATTAACTATGTCGGCACCTTCAAGGAATGGGATATTTCTTGCTATAGCCCACGACCTGGCTGCCTCTACAGGAAGGGCCAAATCGCCGTCAGGCTCAAGCATTTCCGCGCCAATAACCACCGGTGAGACGCCAGATAATCTAGCTAAACCAACCGCTAGTTCTGTATGGCCCTGACGACGTGCTAGGCCCCCTTCTGTTTCCCGACACACCGGAATGTGCCCTGGTGTTCTAAATTCTTGCCCAAGTAACTTTTTTGCTTGAGCCGGTTCAACATTATTGGAGAACACTTCATCGGTTAACTCAGCAAATCTTCTGGTGGTTAAACTGCGATCTTTATCGGTAATACCAGTATATGTTTTTCGATGATTTAATGACAAAGTGAAGGCTGAGCGAGAATCATAGCGTAAATCGTTGGTAATCAACTCAGATAATACATCGAACTGGGAGACTAACTCAGGTTGAGTATGCAGGTCTTGCAAAAATGGCAAGCCGAATCTTTCTCCAACCTCATGCCCAATTGCCAAGAATAACAGGCCACCACAATCTTGTCTAAGTTGCCTCATCGTCGCCGGAGTTGCATGCTGGGCAGAGAATAGTAAGTCTGTTTCACCCTCTCTTTTTTCCGAGTCAAACAGGCATACTGGTAATCCATTGGCGAATGCATTAACCGCAGCTTCAATCGAATTGGTCATGCTGCTGGGTTGAGCCTCTCATTGATGAAGTGTCGCATACCATCACAAGGAAAAAAGATGCCATTTTCAGGGTTTTTTTGTCCGAATAACGGAAAGGTCTTATCATGAAGTGACCATTGGCTTGAACCTGCGGGGTTGGTGTCATGCCAGTTAGATTAGGTCCAGCGGGTATTCCTTTGTCATGTAAAGGGAGAACCATAGTTGAAGGGATGGATGATATTATTTCCCTCGGACTTGAAACTATGGAAGTCCAAACTGTGAGAATGATTGCACCCCAACACTTCGAGCAGTATTGGCAAGCCGGAGTTCTAGCCAACAAAACTGAATTTGAAATGAATATTCACGGCCCATACTACAGCGAATTGTTAGGCAACCGTGTCGAGAGGGGACGCTCTCTAACCAAGATTGAATCGACCCTGCAAGCGGCAAAAACCATCAATGCTAGACACATCACGCTGCATGCTGGCCACTACGGTGAAATGGGCAGAGGGCAAGCTGCCAACGAACAGTTAGCCAACGTATTCGCTGGAATTGTCGACCGAGTCCACGAGATTTGGCACGATGATGAAGACATTTACCCCGTGTTTCCATGGTTGAAAGACGGAACTCCATCCAAAATAGGCATTGAAACCTCTGGCCGACAGGAACTGTGGGGTAGCCTTGAGGAGGTTTTAGAGGTGGTAAACCATGTCGAGGGAACCGTTCCAGTCCTCAATATAGCACATATTCACTCCCGGGGCCACGGCAGTATGCGAACCTCCGAAGATTACGGAGAAATGTTTGACTTAGTGCGTGAAACCATCGGAACGAAAGAATTCTACTGCCATTTTTCGGGTGTTGAACACCGAACAGGTAATGCAATGCATTACACGCAAATTAAGAAATCAGACCTAAACTTTGAACCGCTAGCTGAGTTTATTGTTGAAGAGGGTGGCTGGTTGGACATCACCCTCATCTCAGATTCTCCACTACTGGAACACGACGCAATGTATATGCTACAAAACATAGAAAAAGCACGTCACAAGCAACTTGAGCGCAAGGCAAGAGAAGACCGAAGAAGAAGTTTAGCCGCACAAACGGGTCGCTCAGCGGAAGAGATCAAGGCAAGGGAACTTGAAATAGCAAGTGCTCGAACTAAAGCAGCTACAGCAGAGATGAAGCAAAAAGCTGCTGACCAGCAAGCCGCTGAGACTAAAGCACCGGGAGAGGGTCAGCCAGAAAAAGCGGCGGCAAAAGAGCCAAAGGCGAAAATAAAGGCGAGTAAGACTAAGAAAGCTGAAGCTAAAGTCGATGACGACGTGTTCGACTTTGATGAAGACGATGAGGACCTTTTCTGACCTCGTCGATAGAATACCATCCCCAAATCGAGAGTTTCAAACTGCTACAGCGGTAATTAAGATAAGGTCGAGCCAAACCGCAGACCTGTTAAACATGGCACATATCGCAATCCTTGGCTTGGGTAATTGGGGTACTGCGGTCGCTCGTATGTGGTTACTCGAGGGGCATAAGGTCAAAGGTTGGACAATTGAACAAGAAGTGTACGAATCGGTCGTAATGGACGGCATAAACAAGAAGTATCTGCCGAATCATTCTGTGGAAGGGTTGGAAGCAACTATGCGCCTTGACGAAGCACTGGACGGGGTGGAGATTGTAGTCCTAGCAATACCATCTTCCGTCATTCTAGATGTAGTCGATGAAGTAATCCCTCACCTTAGACCTGGACACGTATTAATTGATTTGGCCAAAGGTTTGGCACCAGGAAAGCGACTGATTTCCCAAGCCATCCATGAGAAACTCGATGCGGCACAAATGACCAACCCATTAGCCGTAGTTACTGGGCCAACTATCGCCCCGGAAGCGGCTGGAGGAGTAATAACTACTGCACTGGTAGCCAGTGAGGATGAATCGGTCGCTAAACGACTGGCAGAAACCTTGACCACTCAGACCTTCATTCTGCACGCTGCGTCTGACCCAGTCGGAGCAGAACTATGGGGGGCGTTCAAGAATGTAATTGCCCTGACTTGTGGACTAGTTGACGGGCTAAAAAAAGTGGGAACGTTGGGCGGAGACAATCTAAAAGCAGCGATTTTCATGGCCGGATTCAAGGAAGGTTGTCTATTATTGCCACAACTGGGGGCTAAAGCCGAGGTTGCATTTGGCCCCGCCGGACTTGGTGATCTCTACGTTACTGCAACTTCACCCTACGGACGAAATCGCAGCATGGGTGAAAAACTTGGAACCGGCTTATCATTAGATGAGGCACTTGGAGAAATGACCATGGTTGCCGAAGGTGTTAGAGCCGCAAGAATGTTCATCACTAGAGCTGATGACGAAGGCATCAAAGTGCCGTTTACTAAAGCAATCAATACTTTACTCGACGGTGAGATAACTGCCGAGGAATGCTGTCGAAGAATTGTTGGCTTGAACTAGAAGCGACTATCCGTCGGTGTTGTTTTGTATGATATTGGCGTGGGGATATCATGGCGGAAGATTTGAGCGAACTTGAGGCGCGACTGTTTGAGTGGATTAGGCAGTCTGACTTTGAGACCGTTCCTTGGTCAACCGCA
>DUKK01000025.1:0-3433 GCA_013329355.1 Candidatus Poseidoniaceae archaeon
CATTACTTCACCGGTTGATTTCATAGAAGTCCCCAACGTTCGATCGGCAGTTCTGAATTTATCGAATGGCCAGCGAGGAATCTTGACAACACAGTAGTCCAGTGTTGGTTCAAAGGCTGCCGTAGTTCCGTCTCCAGTAATTGGGTTAGGCAGTTCATCTAGCGTGTAGCCGACCGCAATTTTTGCCGCAATTCGTGCGATTGGGTAGCCAGTTGCCTTACTGGCCAACGCCGATGAACGGGATACACGGGGGTTAACTTCGATGACCCTAATTTCCCCAGTGAACTGATTGAAAGCAAATTGTACATTACAACCGCCCTTAATGTTCAGCGCCCTAATCAAGGCTAATGCTTGGTCACGCAATACTTGGTGGTCCTGGTCAGAGAAAGATTGTAGCGGTGCCACGACTGTTGATTCTCCCGTATGGACTCCCATAGGATCGATGTTCTCCATCGTGCAGACGATTATTGCATTGTCTGATTCATCCCTCATCACCTCATATTCTAATTCCTGCCAGCCGAGTATAGATTCCTCGATGAGAACTTGATTGATGCGGGAATTGCGTAGTCCTAGAGTTGCGATTTCAACTAATTCGCCGACGCTCCATGCAGTACCTCCACCTAATCCGCCCAAGGTAAAGGCGGGCCGTATTAGTAATGGCCACGAACCTATTTTTTCTGCGGCACTGATGACTTCATCCATGGAATTACAGGCGATTGCCTCACTGATTGGCAGATTGATAGATTCACAAACTTTGTTGAATAAATCTCTATCCTCTGCCTTATCAATTGCATCTAGGTCTGAACCAATTAGTTCCACACCAAGCTCATCTAGGACACCTGAATGAGCCAATTCACTAGCAATGTTTAGCGCAGTTTGACCACCCATGCCTGCAAGTAGTGCGCATGGTTGCTCGATTTCTAGGATACGCTTTATCGAAGATGCTAGTAGTGGTTCAATGTACACTTTGTCTGCCATCTCAGGATCGTTCTGGATGGTAGCAGGATTAGAATTGACCAGGATCACCTCATATCCATCCTCACGTAGAGCACGAACAGCCTGACTACCAGAGAAATCAAATTCTGCTGCCTGACCTATTTTGATTGGGCCACTGCCCAGCACTAAGATGGATTCCAAATCATTCCGCCTAGGCATTTATTGTCCCTCCAAATGAATATCGACTATTTGCCTGAACCGATTAAACAAACTTTCAGCATCATGAGGCCCGGGACAAGCCTCAGGGTGGAACTGAACAGTAAAGCACGGCTTGCCAGTGACGTCTAAACCCTCGACAGTACGGTCATTGGCGTTAATGTAGCGAACTTTGACTTCTTGGCCATGCAGATTCTCTGTGTCTGGCGAGGTTGCGCCTGAAGGATGGGCTGCGAGCATACCTGCTTCTGGGTCGGCAACCGCAAATCCATGATTTTGGCTGGTTATCTGTACTTTGCCAGTTACTAGATCCACCACGGGTTGATTTGCACCACGATGACCATACCGCATTTTGTAGGTTTTCAAACCGGATGCTAGGCCCATCAATTGGTGTCCCAAGCATATACCCATGACGGGAAAACCAGATTTCACTGCCATAGCGAGAGTGTATCTTGCAGCAGATGCTTTGCCAGGATGTGCAGGGTCACCAGGGCCATTCGAACAAAATAATGCGTCGATACCGAAGTCGTTGACCAGCTTTTCAAATGGTATGTCTGGAGGGCACCAAACAACTTCAAAATGATGACATAAACTACGCAAAATATTGAATTTTATCCCACAATCAAGAGCTGCTAATCGAGGTTTCTGTCGCCCAAGTTCATCTCTGGATTCCGGATTTAGAACTACTGCATCCTTTATTGATACTAAGTCGACCAGGTCATCCAGCTCTGGTGAGGTTAGTTTGGCGAGCCTTTGTTTCAAATGCTGCTCCTTATCAAGCGGACCAAATACGCACAATACAGTACCCAGTTCCCGCACATTTTTGGTTATGGCCCGTGTATCGATTGCTTCAATTCCTGGAATGTTATGGAGCCGCAGAAAATCATTGACTGTTGCAACTGAATCACGGTGGTCTGGATCTTTCATCGCATGTCTAACCACGACGCCTCTAGGCCATACTGAGGATGATTCTGAGCGGTTTAAGTGGATACCATAATTCCCTATCAACGGATAGGTAAATGTCAACACTTGACCGGCGAAGGAAGGATCGGTTAGCGATTCTTGATACCCCATCATCCCGGTGGTAAAAACTAATTCTCCCTCACCAATACCTTCAGCACCGAATAAGTTGCCCTCATACCTTCCCCCATCTGCTGTGAGTAGTACTCCTGAACCCTCGGCCTGATTACTCAATTGATGGTCAAGTTGGAAACCGTCTGCAGCATCTCTAAACCTAGGATATGTCGAATTTTTGTAGTCTAGGGAGCCCGGGCAAAAACTACCGCCAGCCTCTAGGGGTATCGACATCAGCAGTTGTCGATGAAGGACTCAAATAATAATTGGGATGGACTGAATTGAGAAATTATCTTTCAGTTAGAGTTATATAAATAGGAGAATAATCGGCTAATATCAAAGTAAGTATATGTTTACAACTTATGCTGCTACACTTCTTTAACATCCTTACCAGATTTTGAGGGAGATATGACCAACTGGGGATTTGTATATTCACGCTCAAAACCTGCACCCTCTGTCCAGCAATCCAAAAACAGCGCCAGAGCCGCGACCTCTGAGTGAGGTTGATTACCAACGGCAAGATTATAATCGCTTATTGAGAATAATTCTGCTGGGACCTTTGCGCCACCAACAACCACTAATGCATTTCGTTGTTTTGGTATATTAGGAATGGTTTTTTTGAATGGTTCACCATACATCGTAAGATGTATTATTACTGGTCTAGACTCATCATTTGATGCAGCAATACGCCTGAGCATTTTCATCGGACTATGTTCATACCGGCAGGCTATACCGTGGCCAAATCGCTCATTTACTGAGGCAATGTTGTCAAACAATTTCTCATCTTGGTCGCCGGCTAGGGTGAATTTATTTGCGCCCATTGCCCTAGCGACCAATGCTAGATGGGTGGTTATTCTAGGATCCCTACCCACACGGTGACCAAGTCTTAACACCTCAATATCAGAGAAACTCATGTCAACACCACTGATAAGGCCTGTTAATCGTCAAATCCGAGACTGCCGGTCGAATCATCACGGCTGTTGAGTGGCTCGATGTTTAACCCCTTGGAATCACAAAACTTCTTCAGCCACGCTAGCAAAGATGCGTCAACCAATAAATGGGCACAATATGTAATACCCAGCCACAACAAGGCTAGACGGGAGGTTCTCCAAACCCCGGCAGAATTAGTGATTTCATCGCTGAAGAACCCTAGAGCAAGCGGTTCAAGAACGTACAAACAACATAGGATTATTAACGCTCCAGAGAT
>DUKK01000025.1:3837-3966 GCA_013329355.1 Candidatus Poseidoniaceae archaeon
ACTTGAGAAAAATCTAGATTAAAAAATGTTGATACACCAGTTGACAAATCATCATTACCTGTGTCTACTGTCAACCACCAAAATACCAAAATTATCGTCCCAAGGCCACCACTGAAATAGGCTTTATTG
>DUKK01000101.1:0-862 GCA_013329355.1 Candidatus Poseidoniaceae archaeon
CGTGGCATATTGGTTCATCTCATCAAGACAGCGCCTAGCTATACCGAGTGACATAGCACCCAAAGTCAGGCGTTCGATTTCAAGGTTGCACATCATGTGGATTAGTGATTCTCCGGGAGAACCTACTAGATTTTCATTTGGTACCACGCAATCATCGAACACTAATTCAGCGGTATTCGATGCACGCATACCGGTCTTATCGTAGATTTTCTGGCCAACATAATAACCCGGAGTGCCAGATTCCACAAGGAATGTTGATAATTCGACACGGCCTTTTTCATCGGTTCCGGTGCGGGCGTAAACCCAGACGACATCTGCCGGTGTCCCTGAATCATCTAGGCAACCATTTGTTATCCACATTTTTCTGCCGTTCAACTTCCAAGAGCCATCGCTCTGACGCTCGGCATTAGTTGTCAAGCCCAGAACATCGGTTCCTGCATCAGGTTCAGACATTGCCATAGCACCAATCCACTCTCCTGAGCACACCTTTGGTAGAATTCTAGCCTTTTGATCCTCATTACCATTATACGCCAAGTTGTTGACAAATAACATTGAATGAGCTAGGTATGCCAAAGCAAACCCAGGGTCAGACGCTGATAACTCTTCGTGGACAATCGCACAAGCAGCAGCGTCTAATCCTGCTCCACCATATTCTTCTGGTGCACTGATACCGAGCAGTCCTAACTCACCCATCGATTTTAGTAATTCCAAATTGAACTGTTCTTGTTTGTCGTGTTCAAATGCTTGTGGTTCAACATATTCCTCGACCCAGTCTCTAATCATTGAGCGCAACATTGTGTGCTCTTCACTTGGATTTGCTATGTCCATAACTGCCACCAGATGGACCGAAATGGTCTACCTT
>DUKK01000101.1:1152-8091 GCA_013329355.1 Candidatus Poseidoniaceae archaeon
GACTGCCACTAATTAGACCCAAATGGTCTACCTTTTTGACGATTTGTGGAGTTATCTACGAAACAGCCGGCGCTTTTTCTTGGTTTTTCCTCGATAATTAGCAAAATCTCTTGCAGATCTGTTGACTTCATCTTCCATTCCTAGAGCCGGACGAACCCTGGTTTGAGGTGGCGCACCTTGTCTTCTAACATTTGGCGGTGGACCTCTAATGCCGCGTTTTACCCGTCTTATTTTATGTGCATGGCTTGTTTGTTGCTGCCGAGATATTTTACGAGCACGACGCCCGACATGCCGTAAGTGACCATTGAAAATTTTGGGTTCTGCGGGTCCGGTTTTTTGGGTAATGCCTGCTTGCTCCAAGACCTGTCTCGCTAATGATTTACTTGACTGATTAACAATTACCTCATCAACAACACGTGTCGCAAGGTTCGCAAATGATGTGTCTTCGTTTATCTGTGGTTTATTTTTTACATTTAATATAACTTCATCCAATGCATCATTTGATTCTATTGCCTCTTTAAGCACGTTTTTGGAAAAATTACTGCTCAGTGTTTCTTGCTTACGCTCCACAAAATGCACCCCATCAGGCAGAATTTGCATTGATGTAGGTATAAACATAACCGCACATGTTGGTCAACATATGGTGGTTTTTTGATGTATATTGGCTGTTCAATGGATTAAATTGGCGTCCAAATACCCATGGCTCTGGCTATACACCATCCCGACCAACCCTCGTAGATTCCGAGAGCACCGCCACCAAATAGACCGATAGTTGAGGATATAGTGAACCAGTTATCAGGAACAATTTCAGCATACATCAAAGTCACAGCTACTAGCCCCATTGTTAGTGAAATTGAGCCTCCTAATAATCTCAAGAACTTGCCACGTGAATCTATATTGCACTCCCGAGCCATGGCACAAATATTACTGAACATAATATAAACAGTTGTTTTACCAATATTTTACAATACATGATATAGTAAAAACTAGGGGCTTAATTTGTGTCATTTAGAGCCTGCATTTTTTGTCACAGCATTAGAGTTTATCCATATCTCGGATTTATGACCGGACAGCAGTATCAATGCCAAGAATGTGAGGAGATATCTCCACTAGTCCTTGAATTTGATAATGGAGAAGATTTCGCTGAATTTTTGCAGCAACTAGAAGAGGAGTAGATGAACAATGGATGTAGTATCCCATTGGTTCTGGGGCATGGCAGTTACTCATGGAAAAATAAAAGCTAGATTCTCCGGCGCGATGGGTGTAATCCCTGATCTGATGGCTTTCGTCCCGGTTATGATTATTTCAATGTTTACAGGACATCGCAACCCAGGAGTTGATAATACAACAAGAACAGAGGACTTTCATCCTCTTTCATGGGAAATCTATCAATGGAGCCACAGCGCAGTAACTGTTTTTGTTGGCTTTTTGCTGACATGGCTATATCTACACAGATATGGAACACCAAAGATTATCTTAAAATTTTACCTAGCACCAATGAGTCCAATAAAACAGGCAACGTTAATCTGGTTGCCCTGGTTACTCAACATCATTACAGATATCCCATCACATACCTTGCAGTTTTTCCCAACCCCAGTATTTCACCCAGTATCAGATTGGCGGTATGATGGCACTAGATGGTCAGAGCCATCAATTTGGTTTACTAATTTGGCAATACTCGCAGTGGTATGGCTTGGCGTGATATGGTTAGAGAGTAGGCGAAAAGCAAGTTATCAAATATCAGCAGATTGACTTGGAGGTATGTCACTTCATGATGATGTGTTTATCAGAATAGAGTCGTTACTTCAAGACGAAGACGATTGGGTATCAGCAATGTCGACAGTTGTGTGTGAGTTACACAACTCCTTCGACCATTTCCACTGGACTGGCTTCTATCGAACAGTTGAACCAAATGTCCTAAAGATAGGCCCATACCAAGGCGGTCACGGTTGCTTAGTGATACCATTTAGCAAAGGAATTTGCGGTGCAGCAGCGAGAACCGGCAAGACCCAAGATGTTCCTGATGTTCACGCAAGACCTGAGCATATTGCATGCAGTTCTAGCACCCTTAGCGAGGTTGTAGTTCCGGTAAAAGACTCAAACGGCCAAGTAGTTGCGGTCTTGGATTTGGATTCTGACCTACCTGCTGCGTTCTCACCAGAGGACGTAGAATTCTCTGAACGAGTGTGCAATTACCTGAGCGACCGCTACTTCTAACCATAAATAAATTCGATAATGTGTTTGTTATGAAAGTTGGTATTAACACGAAATTACCAATATGGTATCACCCTATATACACCGACGGCATTCATCCAGAGGCAAGATTTCCGAGAGAACGTTATGTATCCCTTATCAACCGACTGATTAATTCATCAGTGTCTGGAAAATTCGTGTTTAATGAACCAGCAAAAGCTACTCGAGATCAATTAATAATCGGACATGACCAGAGATATGTTGACGATTTCCTAGCCGGTAAACTGACTGAAAAAGAAACTAAAAGAATTGGATTGACGCCTTGGACAGAAGACATTATTCCTCGAACTCTTCATCTTATGGGTGGTGCAATTGCTGCGCTTGATCACGTCATTGAGTATTCTGGTATTGCCGGTAATATGGCGGGGGGAACTCACCACGCACACTATGATTTTGGCTCTGGATATTGTATATTCAACGATCTTGCGGTATGTGCGCTCATGGCACTTGAACAATATAACTTACAACGAGTAGTAATTTTAGATTTTGATGTTCATCAGGGGGATGGAACCGCAACAATCCTACAAAATGTAGAGCGAGCATTGACCATATCCTTGCACTGTCAAACAAATTTCCCGTTTCGCAAAGCGGTTAGCGATCACGATATTGTATTACCTGCTGGTGCGGATGATCGAGATTATTTGGAAAAAGTTGCCCATTGCATTAACATCGCAAAGCAGTTTAACCCGGATCTAATATTGTATCAGGCCGGTGTGGATGGGTTGTCGACAGATTCGTTGGGTAAGCTAGATGTCAGCCGAGGTGGTATGGACAAACGCAATAAAATGGTATTTGACATGATAGTCGACCACACAATACCAACCGTTGTTTTCATGGGAGGTGGTTATTCAAAACCAATTTCTCATACCATCGATGCCTTTTGTGACCTATTTACCGCAGCCGCTGATGCAAATATCAGGTTCACAAGTGTCCTAGATGAGTAAATCCACAGATTCAATACACAAACGGAGTTGGAATTAATATGGGCAGTTTAGAAACATTGAGTTGGCTCAATCGGTTTTTAGATGAGACTCCGGGTGACCGCGAAATTGGTGGCGAGCCTAGGCAGGTTCCCGGAGTTTGTTGGTCTAAAGTCAAGCCAACCGAGCCGCCACAGCCCCGCTTGAGATTGTGGTCTGATGAGATGGCAGAGAGACTCGGCATCGTCCGGCCGAATGGTGTAATACTTGGCGGTGGTGCTTTATTGGAAGGTATGCAGCCGTATGCCCAACGCTATGGTGGACATCAGTTCGGTAATTGGGCTAATCAGTTGGGTGACGGCAGAGCGATTACCCTTGGTGAGGTAGAACTAGCTGATGAAGTGCTAGAATTACAGTTGAAAGGTGCCGGTAAAACGCCTTATTCAAGATTTGCCGATGGCAAAGCTGTCCTGCGCTCATCGATAAGGGAATTTTTGTGCAGCGAAGCTATGTACCATCTTGGAGTACCGACTACTCGCGCGCTTTCTTTGGTAACAACTGGAGAGGTTGTTGTTCGAGATATGCTATATGACGGTAATCCTGCACCAGAGATTGGTGCTGTTGTTTGTCGTGTTGCACCCAGTTTCATTCGCTTTGGAAGTTTTCAGATTCACACCGCAGATGGAAATCATGAGACGCTTGTTAAATTACTGAAACACACGATTAACAACCATTTCCCTGAGCATAATATCGACAATGATGAAGGAATAATTAGTTGGTTAAAGAAGGTGGCTGAAACTACTGCTGAGATGATCGCACACTGGATGCGTGTTGGATTTGTCCACGGCGTTATGAATACTGACAACATGTCAATTCATGGTCTAACAATTGATTACGGCCCGTATGGATGGTTAGAAAACTACGACCCGAATTGGACGCCAAACACTACCGATTCCTCTACTCGTAGATATCGTTACGGCCAGCAGGCCCAAATTGGTGCGTGGAATATTGCCAGACTCGCTGAGGCTGTTGCACCGCTGATGGATGACGTGCAATCACTATATTCTGTATTAGAACACTATGAGAACAAATACATTGAGTATCAAAATACCATGTGGGGACTAAAATTAGGGATTGATGATTTTGCAGAAGCAGATGAGGCTTTGGTAATCGAACTTGACGGTCTACTGCAAAAAGTCGAGACTGACATGACCATATTCTTCCGAATGTTATCAACAATCGAATCCCCAGAGATTGGATTGCTTGAGAGTTCCTTCTATGACAAGAATACAATTCCGACGGACGAATGGAATGAATGGTTGCATAAATGGTGGAAACGTGTTAACAGCAAACCTAATCAAGAAGCAATGCGGAGAGCAAATCCAAAGTATGTTCTGCGTAACTGGATGGCGCAGTTAGCAATTGATGCTGCTGAAAATGAGGACTATACTGTATGTGAGGAACTGTTTACATTACTGAAACAACCATATGATGAACAACCAGAGATGGAAGAGAAATGGTTTCAGAAGCGTCCGGAATGGGCGAGGCACAGAGTTGGATGTTCGATGTTATCATGTTCCAGCTAAATGTATATTTCTATAGAACAATTAATTGAGAGTGCTCGTACCGGGATTTGAACCCGGGTCAAAGGAATGAGAGTCCTTTATGATGGGCCACTACACTATACGAGCAAGGCTAACCTGCCGTTAAGCCCCATGTATTTAGAAATCACCCTGTCTTAGAATTCTACAAAAAAAAAGATTTAGTTCACTTTAACACCAAAGTGAAAGTGAAAAAGCAATACTGGAGACGGTTTCATATTTACTTCAACATCACCGACTCAATCCTTTCTTGATATACCACAGCCTGCCAGTTTGCTTCATGAGTAATCCGGTAAGATATGAAGAAAAGTTCTCATTTGATGACTTGGTTGAAACCCAATCAGAATCAAAAAGCCCAGTTTGGAGTGACAAACTGACCACCAAATTCGCCCACCCCAGCGGCAGAATCCCATCCCATTCTGCTGCTGTTGGGTGGCAACCAATCCACATACCTGGAATGAATAAGCAAGAACCTGTTTATTCATCGACCATCCGTGGATTAGTGCGCAGAATCAGAAATAACAGAGGTGAAGCTTGATGAGCAGAACCCGCAGACTACGGACAGAAATTGTCGATTTCTTGAGTTCGGTTGGTGAAGCAAACACTACAACGATTCTAGAGCATGTCAACAGACGCTTTCGCTGGGGAGCAACCATGAATCAACTTGGTAATGTGCTGGCGAGAGATAGCCGATTCTCCAAGGTAGGCTTTGATGAGGGAACCGATGTTGGCGGCTTCAGGACTCGCGTATGTGTATGGTCGATGGCCTCTTAACGAACAACATCAAATTCTGGGAACTATACCATTCACCATGGGCGGCGGGATATTAGCGTATCTTCAACTGATGCGCATGAAGAATGTTATTTTAGCTTCAATTACCGTCCCGCTCGGCGCCCAATTTGCGATTGGTGATTCGTGGGCATCTGACCAACTCACTGAGGTAATTACACAAATCCTTGCGGTTATATTTTTCATCGGCGCCGGCAATACCATGAATGATATCAAGGACGTTGCTATCGACAAATCAGCTCATCCTGAAAGACCTCTAGCGGCTGAATTGATTAGTCTTGAAAATGCTAAGAAATTTGCTTACCTACTATGGATTCTGAGTATATCGTTCGTAATTATTGGAGCTTACTTGCTTCATTCAAGAGGTGAGTCGCCTGTCGAGTTGATCATAATTTACGTCACTGCCGTAGCCCTGATGATAACTTATGATCACGGCCCAGCGCTGAAAAATACTGGTCTTAAAGGCAATGTTGCAATTTCGATTATGGTCGGTGCAGTAATATTGTACGGCGCATCAAGTGTCGGAAATTTGTGGACACATTTGGTGTGGTGGACAGCAGGAGTAGTGTTTTTTGCTAATTTGGCCCGTGAGATTATCAAAGATTGCCAAGATATGGAAGCGGACCAAGGAATTAGAACTACCCTGCCAATGAGCCTTGGTTTAGTAAAATCAAGAATGCTAGCCTATGTTGTGGTCATGGCTGCACTAGTATGTCTCTACATACCTTATTGGCAAGGACCGTTTGAATTTAACCAACTGATCTACCAAACCCCAGCAATATTGATGCTCATTACACTTAATCGTGAACTGGCCGTAGGTAATGATTACCAGGCAGCATCAAAAATACGCATAGCAATGTTACTTGGATTGGTTGGATTCATTGTGCCAATGCAAATTTAACTAGGCAATCCCCATGAATTCTCCCATGGTTTCCCAAGCCTCAATGCTTACTAAGTAAGCAAGTAGTGACATTTGAGCCCACATGCGATTTTCCGCTTGATCAAAGACTATGGAATTTTTATGATCCATCACCCAATCAGTGACCTCATCACCACGATGCGCAGGTAAACAATGCATAAATTTCCAATCATTATTCATGTTGCTCACTAGTTGTTCATTTACTTGAAATCCGTCAAATGAAGCCACCTTATCTTTCATGTGTTCTTCACCCATCGAGATAAAAACATCAGTATAGACTACATCTGCATCTGTGACTGCTTCTATCGGGTCATTCGTAGCAACAACCTTACTACCGTTTTTGCCAGCAATGTCACTAGCTCTTTTGACAATATCTTCGGCAGGCTCGTAACCTTTAGGGACGGCATAGTGTATATCGATACCGAGCATAGCACAAGCAAGCATCAAATCATGGAGA
>DUKK01000137.1 GCA_013329355.1 Candidatus Poseidoniaceae archaeon
AGCGCCCGAAATACTCGATCGATGTCAAAACCGCCAATTTGAGCGCCTGTGTTTGCCTGATCTCTTACCAGATAATCCATTCTGTCTACGTCGAGTTGGGAGGCGACAATCTCTTTCATGAAATGTGGAATTGCTTCTCCGGCAAACTCATCCTTACCATCCATGATTGCAAATAGTCGGCCTAATCGATTTTCGCTAAGGATTTCTCTGACAACACTACCAATCTCGGTTTCTGTCGATTCTAGTAACAATCGACCCCAGTGTTCATGGGAGTAAAATGTTGCAAACACTCTAGGTGTTTCGAGTAAATGGGAGTATGGTGGATGACCAATATCGTGTAATAATGCCGCTAACTGAACGAGTTCCGCATCATCATCATCAATCATGCCGGGTTGAACTTCTTGTATTAGTTCAGTCAGTTTTTTGGCAAGGTGATATGCTCCTAAGGAGTGAGAAAAACGATTGTGATTTGCCGCAGGAAAGACATACTCACAGGTCGACAGTTGCTGTATTGAACGCAACCGTTGGAATTCCTTAGTATCAATGATACGGGCATGATGAAACGGTACAAGTATATCCTTGTGAATTTCGTCTCTTATGACTCGCTCTCGCATTCCATCCCCGTAACTCCCTTGGATTAGTGTTTAAAAAGGCCGCGTAAGATATGATTAATTCTTAGAAACATGACTAAATGGCTGTTTGAATACCACTTAGCATGGCGGATGTGCTGAAGAGCATAATGAACAGAATTACTGATGACGACCCTGCAACCAGAGGTCAGCAACTATGGGTCATGTTTACACTAGCGATATTTTTGGTTGCCATATTAAATTACTACGCCATGGTGAGAGAACCTGACATTATTGAGATGAAAGACTTAATTGAATACAAAAATGAGGTTGTCAAAGTTGAGGGGGAGATCATTTCATGGCGAGAGGATCCGTGGAATTCGGGTGACTGGGAAACTCACGTAATTGTTAGTGATGGCACAGATGTGGTTGAGGCCAGATGGAGTAGGCCTGCGGAAATTCCGCCGATTGGCACCAATGTAATAATAACCGGTAAAGTCATGGAATTCGAAGGTAATATCTACATGACAGCAGTAGGTTCTGGAGCGATGGAGTGGGATGAAGAAGACTTACCCGATATTATCAGACTATCAATTCTAGATGTCGCACTCGACCCGGAGCAATATGTGGACGAGATTATCACCCTCACTGGCTACATTGGTGAGTCACTTCCACCAGATGAAATGTTCATCTCAGCAGACTTACGTGATCATCCATCGTATGGCAATGCTGAGCATCAAATCAAACTCAATATTAGGTCAAAAGTTGGTAGCTGGATTGAATCATCCTCCAAAGTACAAGTTACTGGCACAATTTCTTACAACCAGCGTGATATGAACTGGGTAATGTCGGTGCAGGGGCCTGAGATATTAGTCGATCGGAACCATCCAGTGGACATAATTAGACTAAACTGGGGTGAAGAATCAACCTGGAGTTATCAGTCAGGCAATCTTGTTGAAATTGCAGGATACATAACAATCGGCGAACAATGGCAACTGCGAGGCCCTGGTGGGGTTATGATTTGCCTGAAACCTAGTTCGAGTGATATTGCCGAACACGCAAATAGTTCCCTACATAATGAGTTCCGAGATGTTCAAGGTCGTCTAATGTGGTCGGAAGCGGATTCTAGTTGGTGTGTTGATTCGAGTGAAGGTACGCCCAGCGGGAACCTAATTAACTCAGAGGATATGATTGACCTACTAGCATTACTATCGGGAGACCCAATCCGCCTTATTGAAGAACCTGATACTAGATATACCATCAACGCCTTTGTCAGATACGCCATCGAGCCCAGTGTGCAGGATGTCAGTGGGTGGTTGGTAGACAAGATTGATTATCGTGGTCAAACTAAGATATACGCTACTTTCCCAGCCCAAACCTCAACTCAGTGGATTGAGGCAGGACAAGCAATCACCGCAAACGTCTCAGTGACTTGGGATGACACCAATATGGCAATTCGCCTGCTAATTCATGATTATCAGTTAGGCGACGCCCCAGAACCCAAAAATTTGCTTTGGGACGAGGGCGCATCACAATGGGGCTACTCTAGAAGTCAAATGGTTAACATCCCTGGAATAGCAGTTGAAGACGATGCTGGCGACTGGTGGTTACAGCGCGATGGGACCAATCAAAGCATCAGGCTATCACCAAATAACAACACCATAATTGGTATCGATAATTTTCACAGCGGCTACTCTCATGTTTGGAATGGTAGACTGATGGAAGTTCAGGATTCCGAGTTAGTAGCAACTGTTTACCACCTGATCAACGCAGATGTGGTCGATACTGATGGCGACGGGCTTTCTGATAATTTAGAATCGTTATACGGAACTAATCCATACAGCCCTGACACCGATGGTGACGGGGAAACTGACAGAGAGGACAATGATACATACCCTGACTATTGAGGAATTACAATGTTAGAGGCCTATTTCCTTGATCTTGGGTGGTTGTTGTTCGCTCTGTTTTTCGGGGTTGCAATGGGTTCGTTGACAGGTTTAATTCCCGGATTTCACGTCAATAATGTTGCATTGATTCTACTCGCGTTATCACCGGTTTTCCTCGATTGGGGTATTCCTCTGTCAGCGGTAGCAGCAATTATTGTCTCTACCGGAACGGTACATACCTTCCTCAACTACATTCCATCTGCCTTACTTGGTGCACCTGACGGGGACACTGCATTATCGCTACTTCCTGGCCACCGCATGCTACTTTCAGGCAATGCTCCTCGCGGTGTTGCATGGTCCGCTAGAGGGTCACAGCTGGGATTATTTCTGTCGCTTCCGCTAATTATTGTTGCAAGAATTGCCTTTGGCGACGAACTAGGTTGGTATGACTATCTGCGAAATATCATTTTCTTCTTGTTGCTCGGAATCTCGTTTTTACTCTTAGCGACTGAGACTACAAGATTAGACTGGCCAAGATGGGCGCAAAAGCTATCCATGAATAAG
>DUKK01000007.1 GCA_013329355.1 Candidatus Poseidoniaceae archaeon
ACCCAATCAGCGAGGAAACCACCGGGGTCGAGATTTTAGCAACCGGGATTCACGAGATAGCAGAGGACAAAAGAAAATCTTCGCCGATAATGACTGGGTTTGTCAAAAGTGTGACAACGTGAACTTCTCATTCAGAAAAGAATGTAACCGATGCGGAGAGCCCAAAATGGGTAACTCTGGCAGAGATAAACCTCCTAGACGCCACAACAATCAAACTAAGACAAGACCAGAGCGTCCTAACAACAACAATCGTAAGTTCCGAAAAGCAAGGGGTAAATCTGCTAACCATGCGCATAATAGAGGCCCTCAGCCGTTAAATGCCCGGTCACGTAGAAAAAATCGCGATGATTAAGTAATTCATTCGCAACCACCAGATTGTGAGTGCAGAGAATCATTACTTAGACGCTATAGAGGCTCTGGACTCGGGTAATCGAGAGGACGCCTTAGAGAAGGCGTATGAAGCGGTTAAACTAGATCCGGAGCATGTTGATGCCTGGCAGCTTATATCTGATGCCCATTTGCTGGCTGATGGCAAGGCAGCTAACCTGATTGATGCCTCGAAATCTCTTACTGCGGTCAAGACGATTACCAAATTAGACCCAACAAGAATCGATATGTGGGTACGAGGAGGGCGATTGTTAGCAGACGAGTTAGGACTCATGTTCGATGCCTTAGATTGGTGGCAACAGGTGAGAGTTCACGCACCTTATGAGGTGACACCGCTTATTGAACAAGCAACAATCCTAGCAGATTTGGGTCTATACAAAGAAGGCCGTAAGCGTATTGAAACGATACTAAATGAAAATATGGATGTTGCAACCAGCCAATATGGCCGAGTCCATCAATTACTGGGACTGTTCAATACGGCAGTTGAACAAAATCCTGACGGCCACTTCAAACCATGGGAAAGGCGTCATCCTGGGTGGGGAGCGATAGAAGCAAAAATGCGCAAGGCACCCGTATCAGAGACGACAATTTTCATGCTAATAACAGTCCCAGTCCTATTCGGTGTGATAGTATTGTCGAACTTTCTTGCTGGAGAGGGGCTCGGTGCATTCTGTCTAACTAGTATAGTCATTTTCATAGCAGTTGTTGCAGGTATGAGGTTTACTAAGAATATGTTTAGAACCATCAACCGGCCAGCGTTTAATCTACTAAGAGCTATGAATTTTGAATCATCATCCGGATTCAAGATAATTTCTGAGGAGATAAGAACCTCAGTGCTCTATATGTATATTTTACAGAGAAAGCCTGTCGCATGGCAGGAGAGAATGCTGATTATCGTTGAAGAGAAAAACAAATTACCGAAGAATTGGAACTTGGAATTGCCAGATTTTGATTCACATCTTGATGAAATCGGTCATATTGAAGATGCTGAGTCGTCCTCTTGGGAAGCAGATGGCGCCGAGCCATATGAAGAAGAGTGATCACGTTCCGGCATTGTAGTCATCTAAGTATGCAGTTTGGTCATCTGTCAAACTGTCAATAGTGAAACCTAAGGTTGCTAGTTTGGTAACTGCAAGACCTTGGTCTTGCTCTGTGGTAATGTCATAAACAATCGGCTGCATTGCTGAACCTTCCTTTGCTAAACGGCAAAGAGCGAGGTATTGATTAGCGAATGACATATCCATAACCTCAGATGGATGACCTTCAGCGGCTGCTAGATTGACTAGGCGGCCATCTGCTAAGAGGAATATCTTCCTCCCGTCCTTCATGGTGTATTCGACATTATTGTCTCTGATGGTTCTGTCACTCGATGCTTGTGCTGTTAGGTCTTCAATATTTATTTCACAATCATAGTGGCCAGTGTTGGAGATTATCGCTCCGTCTTTCATTGATGAAAAGTGATGACCAAAAATGACATCCTTCATTCCAGTGGCCGTGCAGAATATGTCACCATGTTTTGCCGCCTCGTCCATTTTCATTACTCTGAATCCGTCCATTACCGCTCTCAGCGCTGGGAGCGGATCAACCTCGGTGATGATTACATTAGCGCCCATTCCTTGAGCGCGCATGGCAACTCCTTTACCACAGTGACCATATCCAGCAACTACGAATGTTTTGCCAGCGATAAGCACGGAAGTAGCTCTTAGTATCCCATCAATTGTTGATTGACCAGTTCCGTATACATTATCGAAATCCCACTTAGTAATTGCATCATTAACAGCAATTACTGGATATTTGAGGTCTCCTGCCTTGCCCATGGCTCTCAACCTGTGGACTCCAGTTGTGGTTTCTTCAGTTCCGCCGATAACACCATCTGCGTATTCACTTTTCTCGCCGTGAACTCTGACAATCAAGTCTGCACCATCATCAAGGGTAAGTGTGGGCTTGAATTCTAGAGTTTTGTCGATGCACCAGTAGAAGTCTTCAACGCTCTGACCATGCCATGCGTGTATGGAGTAACCTTCTGCGGCTAGCCATGCTGCAACATCGTCTTGGGTTGACAGCGGGTTGCATCCTGACCACGAGATTTCGGCTCCTGCCGCAGCTATTGTCTCAATTAGAACAGCGGTCTCTTTTGTTACGTGGAGACAGCCTGCAACTTTCATCCCAGCTAATGGTTTGGTTTTGAGTGCTTCTTCTTTCAAAGCGGCTAAAACAGGCATTCTAGCTCTTGCCCAGTCAACCCTCAATGCTCCAGAATCAGCCTGTGAAATATCGGCAACTGTATACTTGTCAGTCTTGTCCATGGCGGAGCGTGCAACCTGTCTCTTTTGAACTCATTGACCCATAGGTCAATCAATTCACACCTTGCTCATTGTTGCTGTTGCACATACTGTGCGGCATACTGTTGAGCGTAGGCTGCCGCAGTTTGTGCATCATAACCTTGCGAGATAAATTGCTGGTAGTATTGCTGGTAGGCTGCCTCCATTGCAGGGTTGGTCGCCGCTGCTGGGGCCGCAGCTGCAGCAGCACCCGCCGCTGTTGCTCCGCCTAAACCTGCCTGGGCTGCATATTGTTGTGCATAGGCTCTCGCAGTTTCTTCTGGGTAGCCTTGAGCGATTAGTTGTTGGACATACTGCTCGACAGGATCTTGTTGGAAAGCACCGGTTAGGTTGAAATCTTTGTAGTCGCCATCCATGCCTTCTGCACCGCTTCTGCGTAGGAATAACAGTGTCAACACGACAATGATGATGATTACCAATGCGCCTGCTCCAATGAACATTATGTTGGTAGTTGATTGAGCACCACCGCCATCATCTTCGACAGTAGGCTCTATCCATTCACCATCAACTAGGCTGTAATCACCTTCCCACTGGCACTGACCAGATACAAATATCCAACGTCCTGTTGGGTCGTTTAATTCTACGTCGGACGGAACTTCCACTCCACGGCATATTGGTAGGGTTAGTGTAATTGAGGTTGGGTTGTACAACTGGACATAGTTGGGATCCAGTGGGCTCAATTGCTGTTCAGTCACCCATCGCTTATCAGCATCCTTTGAAGGGTCGAACTCGTAGACGCGAATGTATATTTCTACATCGCGTGAGACGTTAGAGTGGAATGCATCAATGTTGAGACTCAACTCGAACGAGTCGCCTGTGCCAATACTGTTGGATAGAACTGCTAATTCACCAGTACCCTTGGCAGCCTCTCTAATGAAGAAATCTGTTTCATCGAGCAGCGTTTCATCGGTGGTTATCTCGATGAAGGTGTCACTCTCGTCAGAACCACTGACAACAAATCCTGACAGATTGAAATACGAATCTGTGTATCCAACCCGGTCAGCCCAGTTGGTAAAGTCGATGACTGGAGGCTCGTCGCCAAACCCTTGAGGTTTGACATCGAAACAGAATTCCATATCGTCGTCCCACTTACCTGATTTGTCGTAGACTGCTAGTTTGACTTTAATGGGTTGAATTGGTGCTTCAGTATTCGGGTTAAAGGTCAGGTTTCTGCCGGCATA
>DUKK01000050.1 GCA_013329355.1 Candidatus Poseidoniaceae archaeon
CCAGTAACTTCTGCGCGCCACTCATCCTGAAATCCAACCGCTGACGGATCAATTGCAGACAAAATACGCTCATCATCTGGTTCAGGTAACAACTCAACAGTGTCTAAACTCCCCATGACCACGCCAGTTGGGTATTTCCGTGCTCGCCATTTAATCTATTGTCTAAAATCAGAATCGGGTTGAGCCTCTATTACGGGCTACCTTCAGACCACCATAACCGACAAGGAAAGTCAGAGCAATTATAACGACCATAAACCAACCGGATGTTGGTTCAGAGGTATCCAAGATAGTTTCCTCTTGGTAATCAAATGGTTCTATAGTGCCGTCGATGTATTCGTCATCTTCACCCAAAACATCTACAGATATAGCAAATCGATTGAATTTCTTAGATGATTCATCTAAGGTAAATGTGGCGTTAACGGTCTGTCCTGCGCCTATGCTTACAGTTTGATTGCCGATAACCCTAATTATCTCATTGCCAGCATCATTTGTTAGATTTACCGACACTAATACTGTGCTAGCTGTCCTGTAACCGTCATTGGTAATTGGCACTACAATCTGGCCTGGTTGGCTCTCATAGACCTTGGTTAGTTCCTGTGACAAGGTTTGGTCGACGGATAAATCGATTCTTGCAGATTGAATTTCTACAGTCATGGTTTCGGACGTTATGCCATCCTCACTGGTAATTGTCACTGTTGCTTCGATCTCACCAGAGGTGAACGATTCGGGAGCAAATATCGAAAACTGTTGGGTTCTTTGATCGTCCTTGGAAATAGTAAGAGTGCTAGAAGTAGGAGTAATTTGCCATCCTTGTGGCAAATTCTCTGCTAGTTCAATGCTGTAGGTATCATCACCATTACCGGTATTTGTGACGGTGAAGGAGAATGTACCACTGCCGCCAGGCGACACACCGGTTTCCCTGACTTCATCTGTAATTTCCATACCGTAGTATTGTGGAATGTTGACTCTGACACTTGCCTCACTTGAAAGCCCAGATTCGCTCGAGACTTCTAGTTTGATCAAGTGACCATTCTCTAGGCTTAGCGATGATGTTACATTTGGCATTGATATTCTGAATTTGACCGTGGTCGAGCTTGAAACAGAATCGTCCTCAAGATCTTCGCCGATGCCCAAGACCACATCGGTCTGGCTAACCCAGTCAGTACCATTGTAGACCTCAACAACCCAATTGTCGGAATCTGCTGCGCTACTAACTCGCCCTTCCACTGTTAGAACGTCACTAGTCTCGGTTCCCTCATAATCAATCTCCAGTTCAAATTCGATATTATCATAGGTTTCATCATTCACTACTGCTGTTAGCATAGCGGTTTCAATGAAGGTTGCATTGGTTATCGAGGAAGCATTGATTGTTGCGCTGGATAATGAGTTAATCGCTCTCGAATAGTCTAGTCGAACATCGATTATGCCTTGCTCAACAACACCAAAGGAACTGCCTGAGTACTCCATTGGTAGATTCCTCTGATGCTGGATTGTGGTAAATTCTGAGGAAATCTCAAAGTCACCAACAGGCAACAATAAGTCAAGTTCACCGTTGGCATCTAATGTATAGTTCCAAGTAGCGGCCAAACCAGTATCAAGAGTTATCTCGACTGGCTGCGTTAGCATATCACTACCAGAGCTTTCTGAGCCAGCATGATGTTCGGCAAGTTGAATGTCTTGCCAATGCGATTCTAGATGTAAGTAGCCACCGGATGCCATGACCATTTCCAGTTCACCGCCATCCTCGATACCGGCATTGAGGTAACCAATCGAAATCCCTCCAGTGTTGTCATCCTTTACCTGACTCTCAACGATAACAATCCAATTACCTGGCTCGACATTGGCTGACCAAGACAATTGACCGTTTTCGTAGACGCCAGATACCGCAACAGCATCGGCGTCTCTACCTGTTCCTGGATGCAGCGTAATGCTAGCATCGATCAAACTTGCAGCCTCATCCTGCATTACCGAGGTTACTGTTCCACTAACTGCCACATTGTCTGCAACAATAGCGATGTCTTCGAATACAGAACTGGTGTTGACAACAATTCCTTCTGTCCCGTTGGTTTGGTAATATGCAGATGAATAGCCTGCTTTCTCAACAGATACATTGTAGGTTTGCATAATTGGCACATTTTGGAACCAGATACCTAAATCATCAGTCTTCACCTCATACAACACATCACCTTCTGATGAGGTTATTGTTACGTTAACATCAGCAACTGATTCTGTAAAGTCAACAACACCGTTATCATTGAAATCCCAGAAGACTTTACCTCCGATGCTAACCTGTAGATTTGCCTCAACAACACCTAATTCGACATCACTATTACTGACTGCATCAAATGTGTATGTATCATCGCTAATGCTCCATAATTTATCATCGATTTCTTTCTCAAGGCTCAGTGTCCAACTACCCGGCATTATTTGATCTGATACATTACCATCACTATCACTGGGTGTTAACGTTACGTTACCAAAACCGTCGTTGCTAACCGCAATTACCCTAGCGTTTGTTACATACTCACCAGTGAGTGCTTCCGCAAGAGTGAAATTAACTCTCACTGCTTCAAGTAATGCTAGATTCATTCCTGTTCTAGATGTGCTATCATCACTGACAGTAACTGGATATCGTAGTGTGTAGGTGGTGTTTTCAACTACTTGCGGAGATATTATCACTAACCAATCCCCGGCAGGGATATACTCACTAAAGTTACCAAAATCATCAGTTGTTGCAGAGAGGAATTGATCGTTGGTTTGGTTGTATAACAAAAATTGAATATTGGACAAATTGCCTGAGTCGACAGTTACCTTTCCTGTGAACAAACGTTCATCTGCTAATTCAATAACTATTCTTTTGTTATCATCAGCGAACATGCTAATGAATACCTCTTGTGTAGTTGAGAATGTATTGAAGTCTGTTGCGTTTTCGTCATTAGCATCTGTGTAGGAGGTTTGTATTGTATAGCTGCCTGGCATAACGCTCAGACTACTGATCCCTTCATCATCAAAGTCGTCCTCGCTTAGGTTGTAAGTGTGATTGAAGAAGGAAGGGATAAACTCTACGTTGGCAAATTTAGGTGTTGCATTACTGCAGTCTCCCAATGCTTCGGCTACGAGACAAACCATCACTTCAATATTCATTGGCTCAAGGTCTGCGGTAAGTGTAACGAAGCTTGCATTAACAAAATTACTGAACTCATAATCTTCAACAGTTGAGATGTTATATTCTGATTCTAGACTGGTAAAATCATAGACACCGTTGGCGATAGCGACAGTGAAATCGCCGGAAGTAGTAACTGTTGCTTCCCACACTATGCCTGCTTCATCTATCGCAACTATGTTGGGGATTAAACCGTTATAGTTTTGGGCGTTCCAATTGGCATTATCTCCAGTCACGCTGACTATACCAGAAACTGTGGTTAACCGGTTAAGATAAATTTCTCCAACATCCAATTCGGCTGCTCCGTTTGGTTCAACTGTTTTGCCAACACCGTATGTATTAGCACTAGTTGCTGCCTTAAGAACATAAGACAAATCGCCTGGCAGAGTAATAGAAAAATTACCTTCATTATCAGTTGTAGTATCGAAACTTACATCACCGGCAGTGAATGATATTTCGAGCAGCGATGCGACCGTGGTATTCTCAGCAATGTCAGCCTCCGTCCAGTTGTCATTGAATTCAGTGGTATATGCTAACATTGTGCCGCTGATTGTTGTCGCTGGCGAGTAATCTAATTGTAGTGAAATATCTTCATCAACAATTTCGAATGATGAATAGAGGTAGTAATCGGTAAATTCAGCCTGCTGAATGGTATAAGCTCCAACGCCCAACTCCATTGCTATTGCTCCATTATCATCTGATTCAAATGTCTCAGTAGCGCCTATTGCATTGCTTACGGTAAAGTTCTGGTTCGACACATCAACTAGTGGTTCATCGTTTTCATCCAGAGGAGAAATCAGTTCGATTGTCACATCATATGCATCGGGAATTAATGACAATGGTTCCAATACCTCAGTTTCATCGCTTATTGGCAAAATTCCAGATGCCTCGTAGAATCCGTCACCATCCAGGTCAATACGATATTCATATTCACC